>ONTY01000195.1 GCA_900320815.1 uncultured Pseudomonadota bacterium | reverse complement strand
CAACATCGCTGAACGCGCGCCCGGGTCTGGGGGGCAACCCTGCAATGCACTGCATGGCCGCTTGCGCTTCCTCCTGGCTGATACCAACAAACTGCGCCAGTTTTTTGGCATCGCGCTTTGCCAGCACCCCAATGGCTTGCGGCTGCGCGCACACCGTCAGCGCCGCGCGCAGGCCCGGCACCTCCTGCGCAGGAGCGCCCGCGGCCAAACGAGCCTTGATTTGCAGCACCAGGCACTCGGTCAGATTGCGCGCGCCCACGCCTGCCGGCTCCAGCGATTGCAGCAGCCGCAGCGCCATCGTGAAGCGGTGCAGCAGCGCCTGGAGTTGCTGCATATCGTCGTCATCTTCGCCCTCGAGCAGCGTGGCGGCAAGCTGTGCCAGCGAGTCTTCCAGGTAGCCGTCGTCGTTGAGCGATTCGATGAGAAAGCGCAGCGCCGCCTGGTCTTCGCCACCCAAATGCAGCGCCATTGCCTGGCGGTGCAGGTGCTCGGTCAGCGTCTCGTGCGGGGCTGCGCGCTCCGCTCCCTCTGCCTCCTGCGCCCACTCGATGCCAACTGCTGTGCCTTCATCGCCCCAGTCGCCGCCGTTGAAGCCGCTGTCGCGCTCCCAGCCTTCAACCGGAAACTCGGATGAGGCCAATACATCGTCGCTGGTATTGAGTACACCCACATCGGTATCGGCGAAGGTGGGGTCAATTTCGTTGTCAGGAGCAGTGGCCTGGGGGAGAGGAGCTTCTGGTGTCCACACAACGCTGTCGCTAAAGCCCTGCTCGGCGCGCTCCAGGAACGGGTTTTCTTCCAGCATGCGCTCGACTTCCGCCTCCAGCTCCGGCGTGGACATATGCAGCAGCCGGATGGCTTGCTGCACTTGCGGCGTCAGCCCAGTGCGCAGCGAGGTGCGAAGTTGCGTGCCCCCACTCATAGTTTGAAATGCTCCCCAAGGTACACACGCCGCACATCTGCATTGGCCACAATGCCCTGCGGCGTGCCAGTCGCCAGCACGCGCCCGTCGTTGATGATGACAGCATGGTCGCAAATGCCCAGCGTCTCGCGCACGTTGTGGTCAGTAATCAGCACACCGATACCGCGCTCTTTCAAAAAAGCAATGATGCGTTGAATCTCAATGACGGCAATCGGGTCAATGCCCGCAAACGGCTCATCGAGCAAGATGAAATGCGGGCGTGTGGCCAGCGCGCGGGCAATTTCCACACGCCGCCGCTCACCGCCAGAGAGTGCGGGCGCAGGCGAGTCGCGCAACTCGCTCACGTGCAGCTGCTCGAGCAACTCATCTAAGCGGCGTTCAATTTCCGCACGTGGCAGCGGGCGCCCTTTGTCATCGCGCTGGAGCTCGAGCACGGCGCGCACGTTTTCAGAGGCCGTCAAGCGGCGAAAGATGGACGCCTCTTGCGGCAGGTACGACAGCCCCAGGCGCGAGCGCCGATGAATCGGCATGTGCTCAATCGGCTGGCCGTCCACATTGATTGAGCCTGCATCGGCGGGCACCAGCCCAACAATCATGTAAAACGAGGTGGTTTTGCCCGCGCCGTTTGGCCCCAGCAGCCCTACCACCTCGCCACTGCGCACATCCAGCGACACGTCATGCACCACGCGGCGCGAGCCATAGCTCTTGCGCAGCCCGCGCACCTGCAGCAGGCTGCCGCCGTCTGGCTGCTGCTGCACCGCCGTCAACGCCCGCTCCCTTTTCCCCGTGGCAGCGAAGGGGCAACACGCAGCTTGGCTTTGCTTGCTGGCGCTGCCTCATCGCCGCGCGGCGCCAGCGTGGCGCTCACGCGCGAGCGCCCGCTGCCGCCCGCCGCTGCGCTGCGCTGCGCGCCATCGACGGTGTAGACCTCGGTTCGGTTGTTGTAGACGATGAGCTCGCCGTTGACTCTGTCTTGCAGCGTGCTGCCCGCCAGGCGGCGCAACTCGGCACGGCGGCGCAAATGCACGATGTCGCTGGCACTGTCGTAGTCAATGACTTCGCTCTCGCCTTCAATGAACTCGTTCAGCCCCTCACGCTTCTGACGGAAAAAGGCGCGCGCTCCAGCGGCTGCCGTCATGGTGCCTGCCTGGTTGCCTGCTTCATCCTGCTGCACCTGCAACTGCGCGCCACGCATGACGATGGTGCCCTTGGTCACGAGCACATTGCCGGTGAAGGTGGAGCGGCGCGTCTGGTTCTCGTAGCGCAGCGCATCCGCCTCAATGTGCATGGGTTTGTCGCGATCCGCGTGCTCGGCAGCCGCAGGCCAGGCCGCAATCAGCGCCGCCAGTGCCAAGGCGGCGGGCAATGTTGTTTTTCGGGCGTAACGCATCGGTATGGAAAGCATGGCGCCAATTGTAAAAAGCCGCCTGGGCACGCGCCGTTGCCGCCCTTATTGCTCCTCGGAAGAGGCCGCCGGCGCCGGCGCCGAGGCCGCGGAGGCCGCCGCAGCCGGCACCGCTTTGCGCTCACGCTCGAGCAGTTCATCGGCCAGCTGTGTCATGCGCTCAAAGCCACGCGCCAGCGAGCCATCGGTGTAGTACTTGCCGGCAATACCCAGTGCAGGTGTGCCTTCCACGCGGTAGATATCCTGCAGTTCGTTGGCGCGACGCACTTTGCTGGCGACGCCGAAGGACTTGTACGCCTGCTCAAACTTCTCGCGATCAATGCCCTGCTTGGCCACCCACGGGAACAACACCTCGGTGCGGTTCAGGCGTAGGCGTTCTTTTTGCAGGGCTTCGAAGACTTTGAGGTGCACCTGCTCCAGCGCACCAATGGCTTCCAGCGCATAAAAGAGTTTTTGGAACGGCTCAAAGCTCTTGCTAAACCCCACGTGCACTTGCGTGACAAGCACATCAGCGGGAAGTTTTTTACGCCACTGGGCAAACACCGGCTCAAAGTTGCTGCAGTGCGAGCAGCCATATGAGAAAAACTCCACCACTTCAAGCTGCCCTTCACCCGCATCGCTGGGCACGGGGGTAGCAAGCGTGGTGTAGCCATCGCCATTTTTGGTTTGTGCCCATGCGGGCAGCACCAGCAAAGAGCTGGCAGGCAGCAGCACGCTGGCAAGGGAAAACTCACGTCGTTTCATAAGGGTTTCTCCTGGAAAGGAAAGCAAAAAACAGGGAATCAGAATCGCTGCGCCGCAGCAAAGTTCCAGCCCTGAGCGCCGGTTGCCACCCAGCGCTCCAGGTTTGCCACATTTGTACAGGTCTGATAAAAAACAAGAGCACGATGCCCGCTGTATTCGCGGGCAAAGCGTCTCTCTGGCTTGGAGAAAAACTACTTTTGCACACGCACCAGCGCCGCTTCAAAGTCGTTGCTTGCCAAGCGCGCCTTGACGCGCTCGGCGGCGTCCTGGTTCTGGAACGGCCCCACACGCACACGCCAGATGGTGCGCCCAGATTGCTCACGCTGGCTGACCGCCGCTTGCACACCGATGAGCGACAAGCGCGCGCGCTGCGCCTCAGCGTCCGCGTGCAAGCGAAACGCCCCCACCTGCACAAAGTAGGTGAACAGTCCAGCAGCGTCGCCGGGGCGCGTGTCATACGCGCGGCTGCGCGCGGCCACCAAGTCGCCCAACGGGTCGTCGTCCGAGGTTTGGCGCTGCTGCTGGCGCGCCTCAGCGGCGCGTTCGCGCTCTTCCTTGATCGCATATTCCGCGATTCCGACCGCCTGAAGGCGTTCTACGCCGCCGAGGACGTCCGTCGCGCCAAGGACATGGAGATTGCGAAGACGATCCAGAACGCAGCCCTGCCCGTGGCGCCGCCCGAAAGTCCGTCGTACCACCTCTGCGCCGCCATGCACGCGGCCAGGGACATCGGAGGCGACTTCTACGACTACTTCCAGCTCGACGCGCTGCACCTGGCGTTTCTCGTCGCCGACGTGTCTGGCAAGGGCGTCACGGCCGCGCTCTACATGATGACGGCGAAGACGCTTATAAAGGACGCGCTCATAGCCGATCACGACCCGGCGGCGGCGCTGACGAAGGTGAACGCCGAGCTATGCAAGAACAACCAGGCCAACATGTTCGTCACGGCCTGGGTCGGCGTGATCGACCTGGAGACAGGTGTCGTGACA
>ONTY01000299.1 GCA_900320815.1 uncultured Pseudomonadota bacterium | reverse complement strand
GCGGTGTGCCGGTGATGTCCGTGATGTCGCGCAGAGCCTCGAGCATGGGCGCCACCCGCTGCCCGCCACGCGCCACGCGGCTGGTGGGCACGCGGTGCTCAGCTTCGTCCAAAATCAGCGTCGCTGGCTCTGCTGCAAGTTGCGCGATGATGCGGTCTTGCACCTGGGCTGTTGTGCCGTCAATCGGCAGCCCCATGCGCACAGCGAGGTCACGAAGCATGGCAGCCTTGCTCCAAACCTCTTTTGAGCGTAAAAAGTAGTGCCCGCCCTCGAGCGCCCAGCGCTCGGTGAGCGTGGATTTACCAACGCCAAAGACGCCGCTGACGAGCACGATGCTTGATTCCATCGCGCCGCGTGCGGCGAGCAGTTGCTCTGCTTCGCGCAGGCGGCGATAGTTTTCAGTGGGAACGAAGCCAGGTTTCATAAGAAGACTCCTTTTCTGGTTTGCTTGGAGGACACCGGGAAAACCTCCCGGCCAGGCATGGGGCTGCTGCAGACAGCGTTTCAATTCAGGCTGCAGCAGCCCCCTTTTTTTCAAAATCTGTTTCTCCGTGTAGGGGCGAATAATCATTGGCCCGTGCGGTGGGTTCAAAAAGCAAGCCGCGCGCGGCGTAGTAGTCGTGCAAATCTTCATACGCGCTCGTGCTGGTGTATTCGTGCAGCCATGCCGTATCAGCGTCAGTCCATTCGTTTTGGTGGCGCATGAGGTATTCGTAGCGTTCTGCGGGTGATTGGAAAAATGGGCGGGTTTCAATGGCGGCAGCCCCCTCACCCCTGCCCCTCTCCCCCTGTCCGCCGTTACACGGCGGCGGGGGCGAGGGGATAGATAAAGGCACCAACTGTTGTGATTCGCGCGCGGGCAGCGCGGGCAGGATTTCAATATCCGGCACTGGCAACAACGGCGCATCGTTTGCTGGAATATCCAGCGTCGTTTGCAATTCAGCGCGCGCCTGGGCAATCTGCAATTCGCGGCGGCGAATGGCGGCGGCGGCGCGTTTTTCGCGCGCCATTTCAATAACTGGAGTTGGGAATGCAGCGCGGCGGTTGCCGTTCCATTTTGCGGTGCAGATAAACTCGCCCTTCATATAAATCTGCACATACGATGCGTCGTGAATGTCGTAATGCACGCTCACTGCGTGGCCGTCCACGTCGTCGCGCATGAGTTCTGGCGCGTAGTACGTTTGATTGAATATCTGGATTTCGCCGCGCTGCGCGATGCGCTGCTCGGCGGGCATGAACTGCGATGCGAGTTCTTGCGCGCTGACCGGGTGAATATCGGCGGGGTTGAGCCATGTTTGCCATGCCTCGTTGGGCGTCATGTGCTCGCCGTCTTCGTTTTTTGGCAGGGCGCGGTGGCGGTGGCTGGCGTTGTAGTCCGCCACGGTTTTTCCCACCGCCGCGACAAAGGTTTGCCACGAGGGGCAGATGCCGGAAAGACGTACGGTTTTGCCGGGTTCGCTGCGGCGCAAAGCGCGCTGCTCTTTTTCCAACACCTTGACGGCTGCGCGGCGGGTGCCGTCGTCCACATCGCTGCCCTGGAAGGTGGCAAATTGCCGCGCGCATTCAATCATGTGCGATTGCCAGCTTCGCTCAATAATCCCGCGCCCTTGGGGGTTGCCCGGAATGCCCGTTTTGTGCTCGATGCCCAGGCGCGGCAGCAGGCCATCAAGGGGGCAATCCAGCGTTTTTGCGGTTTCACCGGCGCCGTTATCTGTGTAAAGAATCGCGGGCACGCCATATTGGGAAATGGCGTGGCGCAGGGCGTCGCCAACGGCAACGGCGCTTTCAGACAGAGACACCGACCAGCCCATGATTTTTCGGGTCGCCGCGTCCATGACCATCGTGACTTCTGGCGTGAACGGGGCGCCGTGGACGGGGTGGCGGACTTTTGCTTTAAACGAGTGTCCGTCCATGACCCAGATGTCCAACGGCACCTGCCCCCAGTCGCGCCTGGTGAAGGGGAGCAGCGCCCGCGCTTCGCTGCCGGAATGCCGCGCCTTGATAAGCGCCACGTTTGCCTGTGCGCTGCGCCCTTGTTTTTGCAGGGCGCGGCGGCAGCGTGAGTAGAGCGTCTGAACTCACGCTATTCCTGTCAAATCACGACCAGCGGGCATCTCGTCACGTAATTCATCCTATAGTAGGACGGACGAACTTCGTTTATGACGCCAAGGGCTCTCTCGAGCGGATTCACGGTGAGGCGATAGCTTTCTGTATCCAAGACTGCGAGGACATCACAATACGCAATGTGCGCATAGACAGCGAAAGACCGTGCCTGACGGAGGCTAGAGTCATTGGCTTCGGTACGGGAACGACGCGAGTCACGATTGACCGTGAGCTCTATCCGTTTGTGATTAATGACGGGCGAATGCTGATGACAGGTCCGGGATGGACGAACGCCGTACACAAGGCCAAACTTTTCGACGGCCGGACGGGGGAA
>ONTY01000187.1 GCA_900320815.1 uncultured Pseudomonadota bacterium | reverse complement strand
TGTTGTTTTCGGCGCAGCAGGTGCGTGCGTCGTCCAGCGTCAAAGTGTTGCCGCTGGCGTCCTGGCCGGTGCAGCATTTGTCGTCTTTGTCTTTTTCAGAATCAGCGCAGCAGGTGCCGTCTGCTTTGAGCACGCCCGATTCGCAGCACTGTTTGTTGCCGTCGGTGCTCAATACACCTGGATCGGGACAGCACACGCCGTCTTTGGCATCAGCGGCGGCGCAGCAGGTGCCGTCTGTTTTGAGCACGCCGCTTTCGCAGCACGCGCCTGCGCCGTCCAGCACGGAATCTGCAGGGCAGCACACGTTCACGCCGCTGCCAGACGGGAGAACAGTAGTGGTGCTGTTGGCGGTGGTGTCGCAGCATATTTCGGTGGTGCTATCGGCGGCGCCGTCCTTGGCCGGTGTGGTGCCGTCAGCGCAGCAGATTTTGGTTTCAACGCCAGCTGCCGAGGTGGAAGTGGCCGTTTGCTCTTCGGCGCAGCACACCTCGCCCCCATTGCCGTCCTGGACAGGCGTTTGGCCAGCGGCGCAGCAGGTTTTGGTGCCGTTAGCGGCAGTGGCAATTTGCCCTCCGCTGCAGCACACATCCCTGCCCTCAATTTTGACCACGTTATCTACATTGCAGTACATGGCGGGGGTGGGACAGCTTTGCGGAAGGTCAGCAGGGAGAGAGCAGCATCTGGTGTCATCCGTAGCGCATTTCCTGCCTGTTGGACATTCTTGAGTTACAGGGTCAGGAACGGTGCCGTTTTGTTCTTCGTAGGTTCTGTTGTCAGAGGCAAGGCCGGGAGCGCTGCCGCCTGCCTTGATGGCCAAGGCACTGTCTGCCGTGCCACTGGGTGCAGCAGCAAGCACGCATTTGGAGGCATCAATGCCCGGGCAAATATCAGCAGGTTTGGCCTGGCGGCACACGCTCTCTGACAAGGCTGCATTCAAATATGCCCGCGCCAGTGGCAGTTGCTGCGTTTGGTGGTCAAAAATGTCGTAGCGGTGATCAAGGTCATCCATTACCCCCTGCTTGTCAAATATGTTGACGTCGTCAGTAAACATGATGCAGGCACCGCTGCCCTGGTTGGATTGCCACTGGGGCACCACAATGGAAAGGGCGGCAGCCTCATGGAGTGTACTGGTGGATTTTGTTTCCCATATGCCATTTGTTTTAATGGCATTCTGGATTTCTGCCTGCGCTTCTTCCACAGACAGCGTAACCTTCTGGCTTACTTGGGTATCGCTGATTGTTGGATATTCAAGCAAATCCAGCATTTTGTTGCCGCCATCCTTGACCCAGCACTCGCGTGCAGCATAGGTGCCTTCAGGGTCTGAGCCGTCGGCTGGGCTGGTTTTGGTTCTGTTGCGCAGGCAGCGGTGTGCATTGAAGCCATAGAGCACGTTGTTGCTGGGCACGCACTGCATGGTGCCGTAGACGTGAACCCGAAGGGCATCTTTCTCGTTGGCATTTTCACCGTCGGAATTAATGCCACGGAAGCTCTCGGCAAAGGGCGAGTTTTCGTTCAGGGCAACGCTGGTGTAGTTGCTGCTGGGGACATGGGTGAGCTTGAGCTCATCCCACTTGATGATATTTTCTCGAATGGTTGTTGTGAAAAGGTGTGGGACTTTGTTGTTACCGTTTGCATTGGTGTCTGAGAAAATGATGAAGCTCAGGTTCCTGTCCCCCCTGTTTGCCATCAATGGAGCCAGGATGGTGTCATACGCCTTCTGCCCGGCTTTATCCAATGTCGATTTGTCTTTTTCAACAATGACGACCACATCCACATCGTCAAAATCGCTGGCACTGTAATTGCCTGTCTTCAAGGCATCACCTTTATTGATGAATGTCCCTCCACGTTCATTTGTCGCCTCCTCGAAGGCATTGCGCGGGTTATTGCTGAAATAGTCAGTCCTTGTAGACAGGTACAACACTTTTGGTGCGGCGGCTGCCGCCACACTGGGCAACACTGCACACAACGCCAGCACGGCGGCGGTGCAGAACTTGCGAATTGAGAATCTCATGGCGAAGGTTCCTTTTGTAATCAAGAAGGGGGAGGGTGAAGGACGCAAGGCCCGACGGGGGTGGATGCCGGCTGCACCACGTAGACGCTGGCAATGTAGGCAGGCGGGGCGAGGATGGCAAGCGTTCCCGACGGTTTTCGTAAAGTTTTGTGATTTTTCCTCGGTTGCTTGATTTTGTTGAGTATATATGTGTTTGCCCGCAGTGTTGGCCGGCAGTGTGGTACTGAATTGGGGGGTATTTATGCTGGATGGAGCACTTTCGAGGCGGAGTTGTGCGTTTTTTGTGGTTTGGCGGGCGCGACGTGCAGGCGGCAAGTGTGCAAGTGCTGGCAGCAGCGTTGGGCAGATGCGACTGTTTTGGGTATGGTGCTGTTTACCGGCTTTTACTGCGGGCAATATGGTGTTTTTATGATGGGTATATGAGGGCACAACCCAGGTGCCCGCGTGGCTGCTGGAAGTGGCTGCTGTGCGGCGCTGTGCAGTCAGCGCCGCTTGCCTATGCTGCCTGTTCAAGCTCTGGCGCCGCGCAGCAGCAGCGCCAGCAGGGCGATGAGGCACACGACAAACCAGAGCAGCGACCAGTTGGCAATGGAGCCGCCGAGGAAGCTCCATTCCACCACGCTGCAGTCGCCCGTGCCTTTGAATATCAGGGGAATGGCGCGTTTGAGGGGCAGGTCGGTAATCATGCCGTAAATGTCGCCGCGCCCGCAGCTGGAGAAAATGGGCGGATTCCACTGCAGCCAGCTCTGGCGCGCGGCAGTGAATGCGCCAAAGCCGGTGACAGCCAGCGCCGGAATACCCCAGGCACGCCAGCCAAGCCGGGTTTTGCACAGCGCAGCCGCCGTGCAGAAAATGCCGCCGAGAATCACGCACAGCCGCTGCACAATGCACATGGGGCAGGCTTCAAGCTCCAAATACATGGTGAAATAGAAAATGCTCATCAGCGTCATGGCAAGGCATATGCCGGCAATGGCGGCAAAGCCTAGGCGCGGGCGACGCAGCAGGGTGGAGACGAGGTTTTTTATGGCAGTCATTTTGGTGGCACAAAAAATGTTTTGGAGGCGCGAGGCGGCGTTTGAGTTCCGTGAAGTTGCGGACAAATTTTACGCAGGCTCCCCCTGCCCTCCCAGAGCTTCATCCAGCGTGCAGCCGCGCTCCAGCAGCGCGAGCATGGCGGCTTCGTCGATGATGGGCACGCCCAGCGCGCGTGCCTTGTCCAGCTTGCTGCCGGCTTTCTCGCCAGCGACGACGCAGCTTGTCTTGGCGCTGACGCTGCCGGCGACTTTGGCGCCAGCAGCTTGCAGCCGCTCCTTGGCTTGCTCGCGGCTCATGGTGGGGAGCGTGCCGGTGAGCACAAAGGTTGCGCCAGCAAGCGGCTGCGGCGCGTTTCGGGCGGGTGCGCCTTCTTCCCACGTCACGCCAGCGGCGCGCAGCGCCTGCACAAGTTTGCGGCTGTGCGTCTGGGCGAAAAAGCTGTGCAGACTGTGCGCCACGGCGGGGCCGACGTCTTCCACCTGCTGCAGCGCCTCTTCGTCAGCGCCCATGATGGCGTCCAGCGTGCCGAAGTGCCGCGCCAAGTCTTGCGCCGTGCGCTCGCCTACGTGCCGGATGCCGAGGGCAAAGAGAAAGCGCGACAGCGTGGTGCGCTTGGAGCGCTCCAGCGCATCCAGCAGGTTTTGCGCCGAGCGTTCGCCCATGCGCTCGAGCGCGGCCAGCGGCGCGGGCTGCAGACGATACAGGTCAGCTAGGCTCTGCACCATGCCGCTGTCGCACAGCTGCTCGGCCAGTTTGTCGCCCAGCCCTTCAATGTCCATCGCGCGGCGGCTGGCGTAGTGCAGCAAGGCTTGCTGACGCTGCGCCGCGCACAGCGCGCCAGCGGTGCAGCGGCGGTCGGCCTCGCCCTCCTCGCGCACAGCCTCGCTGCCGCACACCGGGCACTGCGTGGGCATGACGAAAGGCGCGGCCTCCGGCGGGCGGCGCTCGGCCAGCACCGACACCACTTCGGGAATCACGTCGCCCGCGCGCCGCACGACCACCGTGTCGCCCACGCGCACGTCCTTGCGCTGCACTTCCAGCTCGTTGTGCAGCGTGGCGCGCGCCACCAGCGCGCCGCCCACCGTCACCGGCTGCAAATGCGCCACGGGCGTGAGCCGCCCCGTGCGCCCCACCTGCACCTCAATGGCGAGCACCTGCGTCAACTGCTCCTG
>ONTY01000185.1 GCA_900320815.1 uncultured Pseudomonadota bacterium | reverse complement strand
GGCGACAAGGTAGTCCAGCGGCTCGCCTGCGGCATCCCAGCGCGTTTGTCGCAGCATTTGCTCGAGCGCCTGCGAGGCCATCGGCCCGCGCCAGATGGCCGCCTGTCCCTCGCCCACAAGAAAGCCGATGGACATCAGCGCCAACCCATGCGCTGTCACTGGCTCCATCGTCTGCCCGTCGCTGTCCGGGCGTGCATCGGGCACGCCCATCATCAGCGGCACGCTGGGGCCGTAAATATCGGCATCCAGCAGCCCCACGCGTGCCCCCTCGGCAGCCAGCGCCAGCGCCAGATTGCACGCCACCGTGCTCTTGCCCACACCACCCTTGCCAGAAGCCACGGCGATGATGTTTTTCACAGAGGGCAAAGATTTCAAGCCGCGCTGCACCGCGTGCCGCGCAATGAGCGGCGCCAATTGCACCTCGGCGCCCGTGATGCCGGGCACACCCAGCGCCGCCTCGGCCAGCGCCTGCCGCAGCGCCGCCTCCTGACTGCGAGCCGCGTAGCCCGGCTCCACGGTAAAGCGCGCCACGCCGCCCGCGATGCATACGTCGCGCACGCGGCGCGTGCTCACAAAGTCCTGCCCGTTTCCCGGGTCGCGCACCTGCCGCAGCGCCGCCAGCAGCGCCGCGCTCTGTTGTTCCTCATTCATGCTTGCCTCTCATGGCCTGGAAAGGGCGCAAAGTCTAGCCACAGCGCACCGCGTGCGTGCTGAAATAAAATCGCGCGCTTTTTCCCTTCCGCATCCACACCTTTACTATGAGCCGTGCACCACGCCAGATTTTCGTGACCACTGCCCTGCCATATGCCAATGGCACATTCCACATCGGGCATATTATGGAATATATCCAGGCCGACATTTGGGTGCGCTTTCAGCGAATGCAGGGCAACGCGGTCAATTTTGTTGGCGCTGACGACGCCCACGGCGCTCCCATCATGATTGCCGCCGAAAAAGCCGGTAAAACGCCGCAGCAGTTCGTTGCCGACATTGCCGCTGGCCGCAAGCAATACCTTGACGGTTTTCTGATTGAATACGACAACTGGCACAGCACCGACAGCCCGGAAAACCACGCGCTGGCCGGCGCCATTTACCAGCACCTGCAGGCAGCCGGGTTGATTGAATCGCGCCGCATCGAGCAGTTTTACGACCCGCAAAAAGGCATGTTTCTGCCCGACCGCTTCATCAAAGGCGAATGTCCGGAATGCCACGCCGCTGACCAATACGGCGACAACTGCGAAGTGTGCAGCGCCGTCTACGCGCCCACCGAACTCATCAATCCGTACTCCGCGCTCACCGGCGCGCGCCCAGAGCTGCGCGAGAGTGAACACCTGTTTTTCCGCCTCTCGGATGCGCGCTGCATTGATTTTCTGAAAACCTGGACCGCCAGCGGCGCCGTACAGCCCGAAGTGCTGCACAAAATCAGCGAATGGCTCGCTGCCGGCGACGATGGAAAAGCAAAAATCGGCGACTGGGACATCAGCCGCGACGCACCCTACTTTGGCATAGAAATCCCGGGGCACAAAGGCAAGTATTTCTACGTCTGGCTCGACGCCCCGGTGGGCTATCTTGCCAGCCTGAAAAACCTGCTAGAAAAACGCGGTGAAAGCTATGATGAATACATGGCGCAGCCGCACCTGGAGCAGTATCACTTCATCGGCAAAGACATTATCACCTTCCACACGCTTTTCTGGCCTGCCATGCTGCACTTTTCCGGGCGCAAGGTGCCAGACGGCGTGTTTGTGCACGGCTTCATGACCGTGAACGGTGGCGAGAAAATGAGCAAAAGCCGGGGCACCGGGCTGGACCCGCTCAAATACCTTGCGCTGGACATGAACCCAGAATGGCTGCGCTATTATCTTGCCGCCAAACTCTCGGCAAAAAATGAAGATGTTGATTTCACCCCGGCTGACTTCATGGCGCGCGTCAATGCCGACCTGATTGGCAAATACGTCAACATCGCCAGCCGGGCTGCCGGCTTTATCAACCGCCGCTTTGGCGGGCGGCTGGCGGCGCTGGACGCCGAAGGGCAAGCCTTGATTGACGCGCTGCGCGCGCCCCTGCCCGAAATCACCCAAAACTATGAAGCGCGTGAATATGGCCGTGCCGTGCGCGCCATCATGGCGCTGTGCGACCGCGTCAATGTGTATGTGGATACACACAAGCCCTGGGCACTTGCCAAAGCAGCAGAAAATGATGCACGCCTGCACGCCGTGTGCAGCACCTGTATTGAGGCATTTCATATTCTCACCATTTATCTGGCGCCTATCCTGCCGCGTCTGGCGGCGCAAGCGGCGCATTTCCTCATGGTGCCGCCGCCTACATTCGAGCATGCACTGAAAAACCTGGGCGCAGGCGCACAGATTGGCGAATATCAGCACCTGATGCAGCGCGTGGTGCAAAAGCAGCTTGACGATTTATTTGGTACCCAGCCCACTGCGGCCCCAGCGGAAAAAGGGAAAAAAGAAAAAGCACCCCAAAAAGCTGCTGCTCCTGCCGCCGCCGCTGATGGCAGCATCAGCATCAAAGACTTTCAAGCCATTGACATGCGCGCCGCGCGCATTGTGGAATGCAGCCGTGTGGAGGGCAGCGACAAGCTGCTGCGCCTTGTCCTGGATGCAGGCGAAAAAGACGCCAGCGGCGCTCCGCACCTGCGGCAGGTATTCAGCGGCATTGCCGCGCAGTACACGCCAGAAGAGCTGTGCGGAAAACTCTGCGTGCTGCTGGCCAATATCGCAGCGCGAAAAATGCGCTTTGGCACCAGCGAAGGCATGGTGCTTTGCGCCAGCGGCGCAGACGACACACCCTATCTGCTGCAATTGCCCGAAGGCGTGCAGCCGGGAATGCGCGTGAGCTAAAGGCCTAAAGCGCCCCTTCAAAACCTGCCGCTCCCCACACCCAACCCTCTCTCCCATTCGCCACGCGGCGGAGGTGACAGACTTCGTGTCCATCACGAAGCGCCATTCATTTACTCTCACGCTTCTTTTTTGGAAAAGGTGTATCAAATGACCAAAAAAATCGGCATCGTCGGTTACGGAAACCTGGGGCGCGGCGCGGCGCTGGCACTGCAAGCGGCGCCTGATATGGAACTGGCCGCCATTTTCACGCGCCGCAGCCCGGCGCTGCTTGCGCAAAAAGTGCAGGCCGATATTGGCACCGCTCTTCCCGTCGCCTCCAGCGACGAGGCGCCGCAGTGGCAAGGCAAGCTGGACGCGCTCATTCTCTGCGGCGGCAGCGCCACAGATTTGCCGCAGCACACACCACATTTTGCCGCCATGTTCAACGTGGTGGACAGTTTTGATACGCACGCGCGCATTCCGGAGCATTTTGCTGCGGTCGATGCCGCTGCGCGCCAGGGCGGACATATTGCCGTGATTTCTGCCGGCTGGGATCCGGGCATGTTTTCGCTCAACCGCCTCTACGCCAGCGCACTGCTGCCCGAGGGCGCGGAGTACACTTTTTGGGGGCGCGGTGTGAGCCAGGGGCATTCCGACGCCATTCGCCGCATTGCCGGCGTAAAAAATGCCAAGCAATACACTGTGCCCGTCGAAAGCGCCATGCAGGCGGTGCGCAGCGGCGCCATACCGCAATTGACAACGCGACAAAAACATACGCGCGAATGCTTTGTTGTTTTGGAAACGGGAGCGGATGCGGCGCGCGTGGAGCATGACATCAAAACCATGCCTAATTATTTTGCGGACTACGACACCAGTGTCACTTTTATTGATGAGGAAACTTTCGCTCGCGAGCACGCCGGCATGGCGCACGGCGGTGTGGTGCTGCGCTCAGGCAAAACGGGCGCAGGCAATCAGCATGTGATTGAATACCGCCTCACCCTCGGCTCCAATCCAGAGTTCACCGCCAGCGTACTGGTGGCATGTGCGCGTGCTGCCTGCCGTCTGGCCAGTGAAGGGAAAAGCGGCGGCTGCACCATGTTTGATATTGCCCCGGCATATTTGAGCGAGAAAAGCGGCGAGCAATTGCGCGCGGCCTTGCTCTGACCCTTCCAAATCCCGTGCAGGTGGCGTGGCTGTAGCGCCGCCGCCTGCGCGGCTACAGCGCCGAGTGTTTTGGCCGTGATTTTGGCGCCGGCCTGACGGTGGCCATCGTCGCGCTGCCGCTGGCGATGGCGACGATGCATATTTTTGATATTCCAGTAGAAACTATTGGCAGCCCTCACCGCTGCCGATGCAGCCAATTGCCAGAAAAGCCTGCATGCGGCCATCAATGAGGCAGAGCGCGGCAGCGGGATGCAGGCAGCGGCTGCGACGTAGGCCATCACACCATCTTTCCATATACTCCATTCATATACAAAGAAGTGCCCGCTATATACGCGGGCATTGCACCATATACCA
>ONTY01000315.1:2246-3015 GCA_900320815.1 uncultured Pseudomonadota bacterium | reverse complement strand
TACCAGCGTATTTTAAATGCAAGGTGCATCGACACGTGCAACAACAATGCCAGACTGCACATTAAAATGCAAGCGATTCCCTAATGCCTTATGCGCAATGGCAATTCCTGAGCCAAACCGTTGAACATAGCCCAGCGCACGCAAAGCCTCTGCTAAATTTGGGTTACGATAATCGGTTATGCCGGGTTGGCCAAAATTTTCAGCCGTAACGTCACCAAAAGGACCGCCAGGGCTAAAAATTTCAATACGGTCATTAAACCAATATACTCTTATCGGAGCATGGGTGGCTTCGTAGCTTCTGTGCATGTAAGCATTGCGCACCAACTGCCGTAATGCTTCCATTGGGTACGCCTCGGTAATATCTGCGGTGGCAACATCGTGAAAGCGGATGCTTCGGAGATTGTGCGCCACGAGCTTGTCTTCTACTCTTTTTATTTGCGCTGAGACAGTACCATAGATAGCTTCTTCATCTGCCACCGGTGCCGTCAAATCGCTGCCAGCGAGCCGTAAAAACTGTGTGTAAGCGCCTGGCAGCCAATCAGCAGGATGCTCACCGGTCACCAAAATGCCCAGCGTTGTCGGCGTTGCCTCTTCTTCACCGAGCACCATCTTGGTGGCAGCCAGTTTTTGCTCATAGCTTCTCTCATTGGCTTCCAACACGTCACGAGCCACCAAGGCAGGCAAATACTCATGCTCAAAGTGCAACCTGCTGATGTCCGCCAAGGTAGCGCCACGAACTGGTTGCACGTCAAAGGGGCGGTCATTGTGG
>ONTY01000315.1:0-2234 GCA_900320815.1 uncultured Pseudomonadota bacterium | reverse complement strand
GGCGCTCATTGAGGATGCGCTCATCATGCGCACTCGCAAGTCCACAACGCGGCCCCCAGCGCACATGGATACGTCCTTTATAGCGCACTGGTGGGGTCGCGCAAGGCCACACAGTAATAACAGCGATTTCGTGTCCCTGCAATATGCGCTTTTCCACTAACAGTGCTGGTGGTGGGATAATGTTGCCATCACTTTTAATGTCGGCAAGATTACGCAGCATTTCATCTGAAACGCTAAAATTATCTACTGGAGACCCATCATCGTTGACACCGATAAAGACAACTCCTGGGTCAGCATGTCCTGCCAGATTGTTTGCGAATGAACACACTGCTTCTCGCATTGTTTTAGGCGCATTTCCTCGAAATGATTCTTTACGCTCAACACAGTCAGACTCAAGGTCTATCAGCAGGCGCCACAAATTTTCGTCAGAAAGAGATTGCATCTTAGAGGCTCCCTTCATACCGGAACAGTGACAGGGATAGCTGCTTTGCTAAGAAGCCGCTTCAAACGCGATATAGGGAGTGAGGAAGTCCCGCCATCTAACCCTCCCCTGTGTGGCCGAGGGCAAGAGACTGCCACATGCAGTCGTTCCGAAGTAATCAGCTATTGCAAGTTAGCTATGTCGTTAAATTATCAATGGTACATGTAGTCTACACGAACTTGGATTGTCGTCCCTTCTCTCTGTTGCCTGCTGCGCTGGCATGGCGTTGTTAGCGAACACTCCAGCCCATAAAAAAAACCGCCGCGCTCTTGCGAGCGGGCGGGTTTTGCGGGGCTTTGATTTATGACGGCTGGCTGTCCTGCAGCAGCTTCTTGGCGAGAGCCATTTCCATGCTTTCGCCATCAGCGTCGTTGAGGGCATCCAGGCCGCTATCGGGCATGTCGCCAGAGGTTGACTGCGAGACGGCTATCTTCTTCCCCATGAGGCGCAGACAGTCCATTTGGGTGCTGCCCTCGTATCCGAGGTAGTAGACCTTCACCGGGTTCTTCTGCCCAATGCGCCAGGAGCGACGCGAGGCTTGCTGGACGGTGTAGACGTTGTAGCCCGACTGCATGAAAACAATCGTCGGGAACTCGAGCAAGTCCAGGCCGGTTTTCACCAACTCGGGATTGCAGATGAGCACGTCGATACCGCGTTCCACCTGGTCAGCCACCCAGTCCTCGCGGCGGGTGGTTGCAACGCTGGCGCGCAGCACGGCAGCTTTCAAACCAGCCTCTTCAAGCTGGCTTTTCAGACGCGCTGTCACATCTCTCGTGCCCGAGTAGATGGTATAGAGCAAGGTGCGGCGTCCGGCGGCTTTTTCCCGCTGGCAGATGCGCAGCATTTCAGCTTCCTTGGGGGAAGCCTCGCTGTCGGCAAACACCGGCGCTTGCGCGTGCAGCAGCAGCTTGGAGCGCGGGTGCATGACGTTTTCCATGCGGTGCGCACAGTCCGGCCAGGCCAGCAGCACGTTCATCACCACGCCAAGCAGCGTGTTGTCGTGATGCACCAGGGCTTGCCGAAGTTCGGCCACCAGGCGGCGTTGCATGCGCTCATAGGCAGCGCCTTGCTCCTGTGTCATCTGCACTCCGATGAAGTGCTCATCATAGGATGGCAGCACCTTCTGCCCAATTTCGCGGAGTTTGAGAAACACCGTGATGGGCAGCACGTAGCGCATGATGCCTACGGGGCCAAAGCCAGGCGCCTTGGTTGTGCGCAGGTTGACACGTTTGCCGCGTGCAGTGCGGTGTGAGGTGCTCTCGCTTTCCGTCACCACGTCTTTGAGCACGCCATGTTCGCGCATGAAGTGCATCGCCGCTGCGCCCAGAGAGCCGCCGCGCCCCGGCTTGAAGCCGTCGGCAAGCATCATGGCGGGGTTGAGCCGCCACAGCAGGTAGAACAGGTCGGATGCGTATCCGCCCATCAGCGTGCCGGTGAGCAGCAAGGTTTTGGCGCACTGGCTTGTCAGCACGCCCATCGCCTGTCCTTGGGCGCTGTCCTCGTTTTTGTACTCGTGGCCTTCGTCCACGATGAGCAGTCCGAAGGTCTTTTTGGGCAGGTAGCGTTTGACGAACTCGGAGGCCTGGTAGCCGCCTTCGCCGAAGCTGAACTCGATGTGCGCCATTGCCCGTTCGAGGCGGGCGGCCTGGCGCTCGTTGAACACAAACTCGCCGTTCTCGTCCATGAGGTTGACGAGGGCGTAGTTGTTGTCGGTGAGCATGTCCGCCAGAGACTCTTCACCGGCGCATCGGGG
>ONTY01000329.1 GCA_900320815.1 uncultured Pseudomonadota bacterium | reverse complement strand
TCGATGCGCGCGAGGCGATGGTGCGTTTTTTGCGCCTGGCCGCCAGTGAGCCGGATATTGCCCGTGTGCCTGTGATGATTGACTCAAGCAAGTGGGAGGTGCTGGAAGCCGGTTTGCGCTGCCTGCAGGGCAAGGGTATTGTCAACTCCATTTCTCTCAAAGAAGGTGAGGAGGAGTTTTTGCGCCGCGCACGCCTGGTGCGTCGCTATGGTGCGGCGGTGGTGGTGATGGCGTTTGACGAGCAGGGGCAGGCAGCGTCGCTTGCACGGCGTATTGAAATATGTTCGCGCGCTTATACGCTGCTGGTGGAAAAAGCCTGTTTTGCGCCTGAAGACATTATTTTTGACCCCAATGTGCTCACCGTAGCCACAGGGATGGCGGAGCACGACAATTATGCCGTCGATTTTATCGAGTCGGTGCGCTGGATCAAGCAGAATCTGCCGGGGGCGAAAGTTTCAGGCGGTATTTCCAATGTGAGTTTCAGCTTCCGTGGTAACAACCCGGTGCGCGAAGCGATTCATACAGTATTTTTGTATCACGCCATTCGCGCCGGGCTGGATATGGGGATTGTGAATGCAGGGATGATTGGCGTGTATGACGAACTGGACGCCGGTTTGCGTGAGCGGGTGGAAGATGTGGTGCTCAATCGCCGCGCAGATGCCGCTGAACGCCTGCTGGAAATTGCCGAAAGCGTCAAAGGTGCGGCGCGCGATGATTCACAAAAACTGCGCTGGCGTGAGGCGCCGGTGAAAGAGCGCCTGTCGCATGCGCTGGTGCACGGCATCACGGAGTTTATTGACGAGGATACCGAAGAAGCCTGGCAGCAGGTGCGCGCCGCCGGCGGCAGGCCGCTGCATGTGATTGAAGGGCCGCTCATGGGCGGCATGAACCAGGTGGGCGCGCTGTTTGGCGAGGGCAAGATGTTTTTGCCGCAAGTAGTGAAAAGTGCGCGCGTGATGAAACAGGCGGTGGCACATCTGGTGCCCTATATTGAGGAAGAGCGCCGCGCGGCGGCGGCAGCGGGGCGCGAAGTGCGCAGCCGTGGAAAAATTGTGATGGCCACTGTCAAGGGCGATGTGCACGATATTGGAAAGAATATCGTGACTGTGGTTTTGCAGTGCAATAATTTTGAGGTGATAAACCTGGGCGTGATGGTGCCGTGCCATGAAATCCTTGCACGCGCCAAGGTGGAGGGGGCGGATATTATTGGGCTGTCCGGTCTGATTACACCAAGCCTGGAAGAGATGCAGCATGTGGCGGGTGAAATGCAAAAAGATGATTATTTCCGCATGCGAAAAATTCCGCTGCTCATTGGCGGCGCGACAACGAGCCGCGTGCATACTGCCGTAAAAATTGCACCGAATTATGATGGCCCGGTTGCGTACGTGCCCGATGCTTCGCGCAGCGCGAGTGTGGCGCAGAGTTTGCTTGGCGATGGGGCGGAAAAATATGCCGGAGCATTGCATGAGGATTATGAGCGCGTGCGGCACCAGCACGCGCGTAAAAAGGGCGCAGTGCTGTGGCCGCTGGAAAAGGCACGCGCCAACAGGGTGCAGCTTGACTGGAGCGGAAGCTATACGCCACCGACACCCAGTTTTATTGGACGGCGTGTGGTGCGGCATATTGCGCTGGAGCAGCTTGCGGCGCTGATTGACTGGTCGCCGTTTTTCCAGGTGTGGGATTTGACAGGGAAATATCCGGCGATCTTTGACGATGCTGTGGTGGGAGCCGAGGCGCGGCGCGTGTTTGACGACGCGCAGCAGATGCTGGCGCGCGTGGTGGCGCAGCGTTGGCTGCAGGTGAACGCGGTGGTTGGTTTTTGGCCGGCGGCGTCCAAGGACGAAGACATCATTTTGTATAGCGATGAAGCGAGGCAGATTTCATTGCACCCGTGGGTGCGCCGGTGTGCGATTACATCGGCGCCTTTGCCGTCACCTGTGCGGGCGCGGACGAAAAAGCGGGAGAGTTTGCTGCTCAAGGCGACGACTACAACGCCATTTGCCTCAAAGCCTTGGCCGACAGGCTGGCAGAGGCGGGTGCAGAGTGGTTGCACTGGAGAGCGCGCAGCGATTGGTGGGGCTATGCGCCAGCGGAAAAGCTGGATGCGGCTGCGCTGCTGGCCGGTCACTACCAGGGTATACGCCCGGCGCCGGGCTATCCGAGCTGTCCGGATCACCGCGTGAAGGCGCCGCTGTTTGCGCTGCTGGGCGCGGACGCGGTGGGGATGCGCGTGACGGAGAGCTTTGCGATGGTGCCGGCGGCGAGTGCCAGCGGTTTTTATTTCAGCCATCCACAGTCCACATATTTCAGCCTTGGGCGCATTGGCGCTGACCAGGTGCAGGACATGGCGCAGCGCAGTGGCTGTGCGGTGCAGGAGGTGCAGCAGGCGCTGGCTCCGTACATCGGTGCGGTGTAGCTCTGGATATTGAAGCATATTACCCGCAATATATGCAGGCAATCACACGGTTTTTCTTATGAAAGAATGGGCTTGAAAGCTACAAGCGCGCTCCCTACAATCCGCCGCTTTTCGTCTGCGCGGCGCGCTTTTCTTTCATGAGCGCGCCGCGCGTTTTTGTGCGACCCCTTTCCCCACATGTGAACCACCTTTATGGCCAAAGAAGAGCTGATTGAGATGCAGGGCGTGGTCAACGAAGTGCTGCCTGACTCGCGCTTCCGCGTCACGCTCGATAACGGGCATGAGCTGATTGCCTACTCGGCAGGCAAGATGAAAAAGAACCACATCCGCATCCTTGCGGGCGATCGCGTGACGCTGGAGCTTTCGCCGTATGACCTGAGCAAAGGCCGCATCAACTTCCGCCACCTGAAAGACCGCGGGCCAGCGCGCAGTTGATTGTTCTACTTTTAATTATTTTTTGTAGCGAACTGCCTTTATAG
>ONTY01000183.1 GCA_900320815.1 uncultured Pseudomonadota bacterium | reverse complement strand
GAATGCTCGCTGCAGCGGCGCCACCAGAAAGTGCTGGAAGAAGCGCCCTCGCCCTTTATCAGCGCCGAAACGCGCCGCGCAATGGGTGAGCAGGCCGTGGCACTCGCCAAGGCTGTGGGTTATCAGAGCGCCGGCACCGTCGAGTTTGTCGTTGGCAAAGACCAGGATTTTTATTTTCTAGAAATGAACACCCGCCTGCAAGTCGAGCACCCCGTGACCGAGTGCATTACCGGGCTGGATCTGGTGGAGCAAATGATACGGGTTGCCGCTGGCGAGCCGCTTGGTTTTACGCAGGACGATGTGAAATGCGAAGGCTGGGCGATTGAATGCCGCATCAACGCCGAAGACCCCTTCCGCAACTTTCTGCCCAGCACCGGGCGGCTGGTGCGTTTCAGCCCGCCCAAGACAGATTTGATTGCTGGCCAGCCCACCACGGACTATGGCGTGCGCGTGGATACTGGCGTAATCGACGGCGGCGAAATCAGCATGTATTACGACTCCATGATTGCCAAGCTGATTGTGCACGGCGAAAACCGCCAGGACGCCATCGCCCGCATGCGCGAGGCTCTCAACGGTTTTGTGGTGCGCGGCGTGCAAAGCAATGTGCTGTTTGAAGCGGCGCTGCTGGAACATCCGCGCTTTGCCAGCGGCGATTTCAACACCGGCTTTATTGCCGAAGAATATGCCGAAGGTTTTGCACCCGACACCGTCAAACACAAAGACCCGTATTTTCTCGTCGCCATGGCAGCGCGCCTGCACATGTGGTATCGCAACCGCGCGCAGGGGCTGCAGGGGCCGTTCTGGGAAGGTTTCAAACGCCTGCCCCGGCGTGAGTTCACCGTATGCGTGCTCGGGCGCGAAGGCAACAACCAATACATCAACGTCAATTTGGGCGAAGTGGCGCTGCGCCAGCCCATGCTGGTCATTGTTCACGCGCCCGACGGTCCATATACCTACCACCTGTTTGTGGACAGCATGCTCGGCGATGCGCGTGTTTCCGGCACGGTCAATGGCAAACCATTTACGGTGCAAATGGAGCGCGGGCAGGCGCGCAATCCGCTCATTACCCGTGTGGTGCATAACGGCACGCAAATGGATGCCATCGTCATGGGCACACGAACGGGCGAGTTGCACCGCCTGATGCCCTATAAAGCGCCGCCGGATATGAGCAAATTCACACTCTCGCCCATGCCCGGACTGCTGACCGAAGTGGCCGTACGACCCGGACAAAAGGTGCAGGCGGGTGAACGCCTGGCGGTGATTGAGGCGATGAAAATGGAAAACATCCTGTTTGCCAACGCCGACGGCACTGTCAAGGAAATCAAGGCGCAGCCGGGCGAGAGCCTCGCCGTTGACCAGCCTATTATTGAGTTTGAGTGAACCGCGATGCCTGAAAATACTGCTGCAAGCGCGCTGATTCTCGTGGACGTGCAATACGGCTTCATGCCAGGCGGCGGTTTGCCCATCGCCGGAGGTGATGAAGTCGTGCCCGTTATCAACGCTATTGCGCCGCATTTTGAAAATGCCGTTTTTACGCAAGACTGGCACCCGGTAGACCATATTTCCTTTGCCGCCAATCACCCGGGGCGCGCGCCGATGGATACCATCACCCTGCCCTACGGCGCGCAGGTGCTCTGGCCTACGCACTGCGTGCAAGGCACGCGCGATGCGGCGCTGCACGAGGGGCTGCGCGTGCCGCAGGCGCAGCTCACCTTGCGCAAGGGCTTTCACCGCGAAGTGGACAGCTACTCCGCTTTTCTGGAAGCTGACCGCACCACCACCACGGGACTGGCGGCGTATTTGCAGGCGCGCGGCATCAGGCGGCTGTATTTCTGCGGACTGGCCACGGACTTTTGCGTCGCTGCCAGTGCGCTGGATGCGCGCGCCGCCGGCTTTGAAGCGGCTGTGATTGAAGACGCCTGCCGCGCCATCGACGCTGATGGTTCGCTGGCACGCGCCTGGGAGCAGATGCGTGCCGCCGGCGTGCGCCGCCTGCACTGCGCCGACATTCCCACCGAACTGGGCACGGTGCTCTAACAGCATGGGCAACGCGCAACGCCTGAAACTTGCCATCGCCGCCACGCCTGGCGCGCGCACCACGGAGGCGGCGGGTGCGTACGGTGATGCTCTGCGGGACGGCAAGGCCAACGCCGCCCTCATTGCGTGGGCAGCGCAGGCGTTTGGCCTGCCGCGCGCTGACGTGCACCTGCTGCACGGCGCGGCAGGCCGGCGCAAGGTGCTGGAACTTGACTTCCCCGACGCCGCCGCGCTGCACACCGCACAGGAGCAGATTGCGGCGTGGATGAACGCCAAACACTAGGGTATAACAATCTATGCCCTCTTATCTTGCGGGCAAGAGTAAGTAATTTTACAGGGTATATGATGGTCATGAAGCCTTCATTCAATAGAACACATAGCCTGCTGGTGCTGTATTTCGCCGCTTTTACATTCGCCTTTATCAATACCGCCTGGGTCACAGAAGACGCTTTCATCACGTTCCGCTCCGTCGATAACTTTCTCAAAGGCTGGGAACCGGTGTGGAACGTGGGCGAGAGAGTGCATGCCTATACGCACCCGCTGTGGTATGCGTTGCTTATTGTTGGTGTTGGTATTTTTAGAAAGCCGCTTCAAAACCCGTTGCAAGCCTGCGCAATGGCTGGACGCCGCTGATGGATGCGGCATACTACGGACGCACCGATATGGTGCGGTTTTTGCTGGAGCGCGGTGCTGATATTCACGCTACCGCCGTACATGGGGAAACTGCACTGCACCTGGCCAGCAAGAAAAACCACGCTGAAATTGCTGCCCTGTTGCGCGCCGCCGGGGCGCGGAAATAATCACACAGCAAGAGCGCGAAGAAACACCGCATGCGCCGTACAAAACACCCCCCCGCGCGGGGTGTGCCGGGCGGGGGGGAAGAAACAAAAAAGGATTTTTACTGCACTACGCGCGGCGCAGGTGCAGGAGCACGTGCTGTTGCTGGTGCCGCCTGAGCCGCAGGCGCCGCAGCGGCGGCAACAGGCGCACGGCGCACGCTACGGCGGCGCAGCACACGGCGGCGTGCTTTGCGCCCCCGCTTCTTGGCTTTGCGTGCACTGGCCTTGGCTTTGACGGGGCGCCAGCTGTCGTCATAGAGGTCTGCCTCAGGGCCGCAGTCTTCGTCATCCAGCCCAAACACCATGCGCGCGCCGCTGCCATAGCGGTAAGGCACGGTTTGGTGCAACTGATAGTCCATGTGCACTGGCGGCGTGGAGGTTTGCGAAATGATGGCGCCTTTGCTGTTGAGCACGGTGTAGCAACCGGCATGGGCGGCGGTAGCCAGCAATGCAGCGGCGGCGAGGGCGATAAGTTTTTTCATGACGGTTTTACAAGTTGTGGCAAAAAAACGCCGCCGAGTTTACCCCGCGCCCTGGGCGCGTTTTGCTGCGGACAAATGCTGCTCGAGTGCGCGTGCGAGTTCGCCGAGCAGCGCGTTTTCCAGCGCGCGACGCTCGTCACTGCTGGCACCTGCCTTGCTGCCTTCCCATTCGGGGTGTGCACGTGCGCCATGCAGCGCGCCCAAGTGCGGGCGGGCGGGCACAGTGGCGGCAACATCAGACGCGTGCAGCTTGCCTTGCGCGGCGTGCCCACGTTGCACCAGCGCGGCGGCCAAGGCCAGCAGGCGCTGCGCCAGCACGGCGAGCACGGCGTCTTCCACGGTGAGTTCCTGCACGCCTTGCAGGCGCCCCTTGATTTTTCGCAGCGCCTCGCGCCAGCCACCAGAGAGCACGCCGCCAATCACGGCGCCCGTAGAGGCCGCTGCGCCCAGCGACAGGCCAGCGAGCGCCACGTCCACCACAGCGCCCAACGCCGCGCCTACGGCAGCGCCCGTGCCCAGGCGCTGCCCCGTCTGCCGGAGCATCTCCGGGTTGAACAAATCGTCTTCCCAGCGTCCCGTCAACTCGGGCAGATCCTCCAGTTCAGCGTCATCAGCGCGGAACGCGAACACGGCCAGCAACTCATCGGCTGCGCGGCGCGAGCGCGTCTGCACCTCGCCGCGAAAGCCGCGCACAAAAACGGCGCGCTGCAACTCATCGCCCCATTCCTCGGAGGTGAGCGCGCGGCGCATCGCCGCTACGTCAATGAGCGCATTGGCAATCACGCGGCAAGCGCTGCGCTGGCGCTGGCGCTCTTGCAACGCCAGCGACTGCATCACATCGGCCAGGCGCTGACGCTGCGCGGGCAGCAGCGCCGCCAGGTCGCCATACAGCTGCTGCTCGCCGCCGATGAAGGGGGCGACGACGTCAAACTCCACACGCGCGTGCAGCCCACCTTCGCGCAGCACCTCGTGCCACTGCTCGCTGCGGCTGGCGTCGCTGCGCATGAAGTTGAGCACTGGCATCACGGGGCAGCCGCTGCCGCTGAGGATGTCAATCTCGGCGCGATGCTTGGGCAGGGGCGCCTCGCGCGTGTCAATGACGTACATCGCTGCATCGGCCATTTCACTGAGCGCCCGCAACACCTTGGCTTCCTGCTCAAAGGCGCCACGTGCTTCGGGACCGGCCAGGAAGGTGGTGATGCGCTCCGGGCGCGTAGCGCCGGGCAGGTCGTGCAGGTATTCGAGCAGCGCCACAGAATCTTCCAGCCCGGGGGTGTCAATAAAGCGCAGCGCACAGCGCCCGTCCAGACGCAGTTCGGCGAGTTGCGAGGAGCGCGTCGTGCCCGGTCGCGAGGACACCTCGCCAAACCGCGCGTCGCGCGTGAGCGTGCGCAGCAGCGAGGTTTTGCCCGCGTTGGTGTGACCAACAACGGCAATGCTCAGGGGTTTGTTTGGCTCTGACATACACCACTCTCCTGCTCTTTACTTGGCCATCGCGCCAGAGGGCGCCTGCGTCAACCACGCTGCCGCTGCCGCGCGCGAGGCCAGGGCTGGCGCGCCGGTGAGTTCCTCGGCCTCCAGCCACGCGCTCCAGCGCGCCGCATCCACTGCGGCGGCTGCCTCGGCTTCGGCCGCCTCAGGCAGCAGCCACAGCGCTGCACGCTGCACTGTGGGCGCGGCCTCGCGCACAAAGCGCGCCGTGCCCCGATCCGGACTGCTTGCCGCGCGCACCGCCAGCAGCAGCGCCGGCGGTCTTGCCGCCGCCAGCGTTGCCAGCGCGCCGCGCCGCGCCGCGCTGCTGCCATCGAGCGCATCGAAATACACCCCAGCAGGCGCACCCGGCAACGCCCGTGGCCACTGCCAGTCTGGCGGCAACTCAAAGGCAATGGCAAACGCCGGCGCCCCCGCCGCCCCCTCAGGCAGCGGCGCAGCGGGCGCCGCTGGCGCCTCCTCCTTGGGTGCCGACGCCGACGGCGGCGGACGGCGCTCTGGATCAATCACCGGCGCCGGCGGCTCCAGCGCATCCAGCCGCGCAGTGATGCGGCTGAAATACGGCGCGCTCAAATCCAGCGTCGCCAACTGTTGCCGCAGCTGCTGCATCCGCCGCCGCCACAGCCAGCCACACACCGCCGCCAGCACCAGGCGCGGCAGCAGCCCATACACCGTCACGCAGCCCATCAGCCACCAGGCCCACGCGCGCTGTCCCTCTGGCGAGGCATAGCGGGCGTGCGCCGCCTGCGCCACTGCCCCTGCATCCGGCACCGCAAAGCCCAGCATCTTCGGCAGCGCCCCGCTGGCGCGCACAAACGCATCAAAGGTCTCTGGTCCAAACAGCGTGCTCTCCCAGCCCAGCCTGTAGGCGTGGAACGCAAAACCGCACACCAGCACCAGCAGCGTCAGCAGCAGCGACAGCGCCCAGGTGACGTGCGTCACTGTGCCGCTTAGTGCCATCGTCAAACCATGACGCTGCAGCACGCGAACTGCCGCCGGCGCCAACTCCAGCGACAGCGGCCCACGCACGCCCGGCAGCCGCGCCGCCAGCCACAACACCAGCCGCCACAGCAGCGCCCCGCCCTTCCCGCGCCCCACGCGCTGGAGCACCAGCAGCGCCAGCCAGCCCAGCAGCGTCACCGTTGGCAGCGCCAGCAAGCTGGCGCACGCCGCCACGGCATTGAGCGTGCGCCCCTGCCCCAGCAGCGCCTGCGCCAGCACAAAACCACCCAGCGCCATCGCCACTGCCAGCCCCAGCGCCGCCGCCTGCATCCCCAGGCGCCAGCGCACCAGCACCTGCGGCAGCCCCAGCCTCTCGCCCAGCAGCCAGGCGCGTGCAAGCACCTGCTGGCTGCGCGTTGGCCCGCTGGCAAACGCCACGCGCAGCGCCGCTGTGTCATTCAGCGGTCCCTTCGCTTCCAGGCGCTCCACCGTCTCCAACATCAGCGCCGCAGACAGCGGCGCAGTGCGCGCCAACTCACCCAGCGCGCCGCCCTCGCCTTCACCGGCGCGGGAAAAATGCAATTGCTCTGCCATACATCCAGATAAAACCAGACAAAAAAAACGCCGCCACGCGGCGGGCGGGAATTATCAGCAAAGACAGGGACAGCGTTGAGCCACACCAATCCATTCACAAAATACAAGAGTATCTTCGTGATACCAGCATACTATGCCGG
>ONTY01000181.1 GCA_900320815.1 uncultured Pseudomonadota bacterium | reverse complement strand
ATGTTTGACGCCATCATGCTGGACGCGCCGTGCAGCGCCTCGGGCGTGACCTCGCGCCACCCGGACGTGCGCTGGCTGCGCCGCGAGAGCGACATCGCGCACATGGCCGAGCGCCAGGACGCGCTGCTGCACGCGCTCTGGCCGCTGCTGCGCGCTGGCGGTGCGCTGCTGTATGTGACGTGCTCGGCGTTTCGCCAGGAAGGCAGCGAGCGCATCAAGGCGTTTGTCGCCAGCCACGCAGATGCACAGCACTTGCGCTCACCGGGCTACGTGCTGCCCAAGACGCCGCGCCCCGACATGCCGCCGCCGCGCGCCGCTGGCGACAATGCAGCGCCGCCGCCGCCTGATGACGACGGCTTCTTTTTCGCCCTGCTGCGCAAAGGCGCGGTGCCGCAACCTGCCTCCTGACCCTGGGAAGGCGCGCGCTGTGCAGGCGCCCCGTGCAGGGAGGGCGAGACAGTCAAAGACAAAATTTTTTCCCGGTAATGAAAAAGACTTCCACAGCCCGCCTCCCCCGTGCGCTGGCGGCATGTGTTTTGAGCGCGGCGCTGGCCGCCCTGCCCTGTGGCGCCGCCGTCGCAGCGGACGCTGCAGCGGGCGTGCAGCTGCACCAGCTGCAAGCGGCGCGCGATGCTGACGGCATCGTGCTGGATGTGCACCTGTCACTGGTGCTGCCCGAGGTGGTGCAAGACGCGCTGCGCCGTGGTGTGCCCGTCTTTTTTGAAGCCGAGGCCGAGGTGCTGCGCCGCCGCTACTGGCTCACACAGCGCCAGGCGCGCTCGCGCATTTACATGCGGCTGGCGTATCAGGCGCTCACGCGGCACTGGCGGCTGGCAGTGGCGCCGCACCCGCTGGGCGATGTGCAGCCCGCCGCCGGGCTGGCGCAGAGTTTTGACACGCTGCACGAGGCGCTGGCCGCCGCCGGCCACATCGCGCGCTGGCAAGTGGCCAGCGAGGCGCAACTGGCAGGCAGCGGACGGCAGGCACTGCGCTTCACCTTCCGGCTCGATACCAGTCGCCTGCCGCAGGCGATGCAAATCGGCGCCATGGGACCGGGCGCTTCGGGCTGGATACTGGAACTCAAACGCGAAATCTCGCTGGGGCGCGCGCCCAAACCCGAGACTCCACCCGCCACCGCCCCCCTGCCCCCTGCGCAGCCATGAACGCCCCTGTCGCCCCCTCTTCCGCCCCCGCCACACCCCAGAAGCGCCGCCGCGCACGCCGCTGGACAGCTGTGGCCGTCTCGGCGCTGCTTGGCGCTGTGGCGCTGGTGCTGCTGTTCCTGCTGGCGCAAGCCACCGGGCACCGCCAGTTGTATGAGCGGTATTTCAGCGTGCTGCTGGTGCTGAACATCGTCGTCGCTGCGGTGCTGGCGCTCATCATCGCCTGGGGCATCTGGCGGCTGCTGCGGCGGCTGTGGCTGGGCAAGTTCGGCAGCCACCTGCTCATCAAGCTGGCGGCCATCTTTGCGCTGGTGGGCGTGGCGCCGGGAGTGCTGATTTACGCCGTCTCCTATCAGTTTGTTTCGCGCTCCATTGAGGCGTGGTTTGACGTGCGCGTGGAAGGCGCGCTGGACTCCGGCCTCACCCTGGCGCGCACCTCGCTGGACACACAGGCGCGCGAGTTCGGGCAGCGCCTGCGTGCTGCCGCGCAAAGCCTGGCAAACACCTCAGACGCTCTAGCCGCGCTGCCGCTGGAACAAATGCGCGAGCAGCTTGACGCCACCGACCTGGCGCTGTGGAGCGGCGACGGGCGGCTGATTGCCAGCGCCGGCGGCGCGCAGTTTGAACTGCTGCCCGAGCGCCCCAGCGCCGCCATGCAGCGCCAACTGCGCAGCCAGGGCGTCGCCATCCACATCGAGGGGCTGGACGAGGCTGCCGCTGCCGCCCCGGGTGCCAGCGCCAGCGCACCAGCAGCGCCTGTGCGCATCCACGCGCTGGCCACTGTGGGCGCCCCCTTCATCGGCCTGGCGGGTGGCGCACGCCTGCTGCACGCCGCCCAGCCCATGTCGCAGGAGCTGGTGGCACACGCGCTGGCGGTGCAAACCGCCTACAACGAATATCAGGAACGCTCCCTTGGGCGCCACGGGCTGCGGCGCATGTACATCGGCACGCTCACGCTGGCGCTGTTTCTCGCCGTCTTTGGCGCCGTACTGCTGGCCTCGCTGCTGGGGCGCCAATTGGCCGCGCCGCTGCTCGTCCTGGCCGAGGGCATGCGCCAAGTGGCCGCTGGCGACTTGCGCCCCACGCTGGCGCTGCACGGGCGCGACGAGCTGGACGGGCTCACGCGCTCATTCGCCGACATGACCAGCCAGCTTGCCGACGCGCGCAGCGCACTCAACGCTGCGCTCAGCGACGTGGACGCCGCACGCGCGCGGCTGCAAACCATCCTGGACAACCTCACCGCTGGCGTCATCGTGCTGGGCGAAGGCGGCCTCATCCGCACCTCCAACCCCAGCGCCGCGCGCATCCTCCGCACCACGCAAAGCGCCCTGGACGGGCAGCGCCTGTATGAATTGCCCGAACTGCACGGCTTTGCCGCGCAAGTGCGCAGCGAGTTTGAAAACTTCCTCGCCGCAAGCAGCAGCGAAAGCGCCGCCCCCGCCGCCACGCACTGGGAGCGGCAATGCGTGCTCTTTGAAGCCCAAGGCGGAGTGACCGCCGCGCAAAGCCTCACCCTGCTGGTGCGCGGTGCCACGCTGCCCGGCGGGCGCTGGCTGCTGGTGTTTGACGACATCAGCGCCCTCGTCTCTGCGCAGCGCGTGCAGGCCTGGGGCGAAGTTGCCAGGCGTCTGGCGCACGAAATCAAAAACCCCCTCACCCCCATCCAGCTTTCTGCCGAGCGGCTCGAGTTCAAGCTCGAAGGCAAGCTGGAAGGCGCCGACCGTGCCCTGCTCACCCGCTCTGTGCACACCATCGTGGACCAGGTCGCCGCCATGCAGCGCCTTGTGAACGAGTTCCGCGACTACGCGCGCCTGCCCGCTGCGCGGCTTGAGCCGCTGCAACTCAACGACTTGATTGGCGAAATCATGCACCTGTATGCCAGCGCCAGCGTGCCAGTGACCGCTGAGTGCGACAGTGCCTGCCCGCCCATCATGGGCGACGCGCAGCAGATGCAGCAAGTCATCCACAACCTGGTGCAAAACGCACAAGACGCCATTGAACAAACCGCCACCACGCCAGCGGGCGAAGGCGCCGCACCCGCCGTCACCATTCGCACCAAATGGCTGCCCGATGCGCAGCGCGTGTGCATGAGCGTCACCGACAGCGGCCCCGGCTTTCCCGAAGCCATCTTGCAGCGCGTCTTTGAACCCTACGTCACCACCAAAGCCAAAGGCACCGGCCTGGGGCTGGCGGTGGTGAAAAAAATCGCCAGCGAACACAACGCCCGCATCGACGTCGGCAACCGCACCGACGCCAGTGGTCAAGTGGCTGGCGCGCACGTCACCCTCTCCTTTGACCCTGCGCCCTAAAATACTCCAACACCTATGATAGTTATTGCCTGCATATCAAACTGGCAATAAAGAACAAAGCAGTGGAGTATTAAAACACTTCCTGTTTTTTGGAGCATTCCTCTGAGCCTTTGCACCCGGCCTGCCGGGTGCGAGAGAGCAGCCACACAGGCTGCCTCTACATACCCTGTGTACTTATGTTTGCCTGCCGGCAATTGTTGCGGGCAAAAACATAGATACCCATGCAACTGCCAGATGGATGCATCATTGTTGACCGCGCTGTATCAACGCAGCAAACCTTCCTGCGCCAGCGGCAAGCAGCCAGTTTGGCAATCTCAAAAGCATCGGCGTTTCTGTTTTCTGCGGCACACATCAGCGCCGTTTCACCCTTGCCGCCCTTGGCGTTTACGTCTGTGCCAGCAGCAAGCAGCGACTGGATTGTTTCAATATCGCCTGATTTCGCAGCGTCAAACAGGGCAAGCGAAAGTTCATCCTGTGTTTTTGCATCCATTTTGTTTGCCATTCAAATGTCCCAGCCCCGCCCGACTTGCCGCCTATGGGCTTGTCGCTGCAATGCCTTGCTGCGTCAGCAGTTTCACGGTTTCGGCATCAAAGGACAGAAACACGCTGGGCGCGGCGGCGTGCACGCTGCCCATGTGCTGGATGACGCCATCGGCAAAGTCCCCGCCATCTTCCGCGATGCGCAGCCCGGCGAGCACCGCTTCCTCGTCAGCGACGACGTGCTCTGCGTTCAAGATGACGCGCAGCGCAGCGGAAACAAACGCTTTCTGGCACTTGTCGCGTTGGCGCAGAAACCACGCGACTTCGCAAAACACCGCAACGGGCACGACGATTTTGTCGGCCTTTTCAAGAAAGGCCATCGCTCTTGCGCTCTGCTCCTCGTCATCGTCCGTGATGACGGTGCGGAACAAGGGACGCCCCTACAGGGGCGGGGCGAG
>ONTY01000250.1 GCA_900320815.1 uncultured Pseudomonadota bacterium | reverse complement strand
CAAGACGCCGCAAGGCATGGCCGCATTGATGGAGCAGAGCCAAGGCTGGCTCCGAGCCATGCAGCAGGGGCTGGCAGCGCCAGCACAAGGCGCGCTGCCGCCTGAGATGCCGCAATTGACTTTTGCGCCCGATAAATTGCTTGAGTTGCAGCGCAATTACATCAAGGAGGCCAATGAGTTGTGGAATCAGTGCTTGCACGCCAGCCCGCAGCTCAAAGACCGCCGCTTCAAGGGCGAGGCATGGAGCAAAAACTCGGTGGCTGCGTTCACCGCCGCCATGTATTTGCTCAATGAGCGCACCCTCTTGGCAATGGCGGATTTGGCTGAGGGTGACCCAAAAACCAAAGCGCGCCTGCGCTTTGCCGTAGAGCAATGGGTTTCTGCTGCGTCGCCGAGCAATTTTCTGGCGTTCAACGCCGAGGCGCAGAAAAAAGCCATTGAAACGCACGGCGAAAGCCTGGCCAAGGGCATTGCCAATATGCTCCACGATTTGCGCCAAGGGCATGTTTCCATGACCGACGAGAGCGTGTTTGAAGTCGGCAAAAATCTGGCTACCACAGAAGGCGCGGTGGTGTTTGAAAACGACTTTTTCCAGCTTATTGAATACAAGCCAACAACGGAAAAAGTCTACGAACGCCCACTGCTGCTCGTGCCACCCAGCATCAACAAGTTCTATATCCTGGATCTGCAGCCGAAAAACTCCTTTGTGCGCTACGCGCTGGAGCAAGGCCAGCACGTGTTCCTGGTGAGCTGGCGCAACCCCGACGACTCTATGGAGCGCGCCACCTGGGACGACTACATTGAGCAAGGCATCATCAAAGCCATCCACAGCGTGCAGGACATCACCGGCGCCAAGCAGCTCAATGTGCTGGGCTTTTGCGTGGGCGGCGCCATGCTGACCTGTGGGCTGGCGGTGCTGGCGGCGCGCGGCGAGCAGCCTGCCAGCGCTCTGACGCTGCTCACCACCATGCTCAACTATGCGGATACCGGCATTTTGGACATCTTTATTGATGAAGCCACGGTGCGCTATCGCGAAATGCAAATGGGCGAAGCGGGCATGATGCGCGGGCAGGATTTGGCGAGTACTTTCAGCTTCCTGCGCCCCAACGAGTTGGTGTGGAACTACGTGACAGGCAATTACCTGATGGGTGAAATGCCGGCGGCCTTTGACATTCTGTATTGGAACAGCGACTCCACCAATTTGCCCGGGCCGTTCTACGCCTGGTACCTGCGCAACACCTATTTGGAAAACAACCTGATGAAGCCAGGTAAGCTCACGGTATGCGGTGAAAAGGTGGATTTGACCGCCATCAAGTCTGACGCCTATATTTACGGCTCACGCGAAGACCATATTGTGCCCATCCACAGTGCCTACGCCAGCACACATATCCTCACTGCTGGCAAACGTTTTGTGATGGGTGCTTCCGGTCATATTGCTGGCGTCGTTAATCCGCCTGCGGCCAAAAAACGCAGCCACTGGCTGCGCGAAGACGGCAAATTCCCCGAAACCCTGCAAGAATGGATTGACGGTTCCACAGAAATCCCAGGCAGCTGGTGGGAAGATTGGGCAAAATGGCTCAAAGAGCATTCGGGCAAACAAATTGCCGCACCCAAGGACTACGGCAAAGGCAGCGAATACAGCGTGATTGAGCCAGCGCCCGGGCGCTACGTCAAAGTCAAGATTTGAGGCGCGGCCACCCCCAAATCCCTCTTCGTTTTCGGCCATCCCAAAAAAGGAGCAATCACAATGGAAGACGCAGTTATCGTTTCCGCAGTCCGCACCGCCATTGGCAAGTTTGGTGGTTCGCTGGCCAGTGTGCCCGCCCCCAAGCTCGGCAGCATCGTCATTGCCGAGGCGCTCAAGCGCGCCAAGGTTGACCCCGCGCAGGTGAGCGAAGTCATCATGGGCCAGGTGCTGTGCGCGGGTGCAGGGCAAAACCCGGCGCGCCAGTCGCTGCGGGGCGCAAGCATTCCCGATGAAGTGCCCGCCATGACCAACAACACCGTGTGCGGCTCTGGCTTGAAGAGCGTCATTCTCGCGGCGCAGGCCATCAAATGCGGCGACAGCGAAATCGTCGTCGCCGGCGGGCAGGAAAACATGAGCGCCAGCGGCCACCTGCTGCCCGGCAGCCGCAACGGGACCCGCATGGGGCCGTGGCAAGCCATTGACACCATGATTGTTGACGGCCTCTGGGACGTGTACAACAACTACCACATGGGCATCACCGCCGAAAACGTCGCCGCGCAGGAAGGCATCACGCGCGAAATGCAGGATGCGCTCGCCTGGGGCAGCCAGAGCAAGGCGGCCGCCGCGCAGGACGCTGGCAAGTTCAAAGACGAAATCGTTCCCGTGGAAATCCCGCAGCGCAAAGGCGACCCCATCGTCTTTGACGCCGACGAGTTCATCAACCGCAAGACCGACCAGGCCAAGCTCGGCGGCCTCAAACCCGCCTTCAAGAAAGACGGCACTGTGACCGCCGGCAACGCCAGCGGCATCAACGACGGCGCGGCTGCTGTCGTTGTGATGAGCGCCAAGAAAGCTGCTGAACTCAAGCTCACACCCCTGGCGCGCATTGCCGGCTACGGCGTCGCCGGCCTGGATCCCGCCATCATGGGTCTTGGCCCGGTGTATGCCGTCAAGAAGGCGCTTGCGCACGCCGGCTGGAGCGTCGGCGACGTGGACCTGTATGAACTCAACGAAGCTTTCGCCGCGCAAGCTGCCGCCGTCAACAAGCTGCTGGGCATTGACCCCGCCAAGGTCAACGTCAACGGCGGCGCCATCGCCCTCGGCCACCCCATTGGCGCGTCCGGCTGCCGCATCCTCGTGACGCTGCTGCACGAAATGAAGCGCAGCGGCGCCAAGAAGGGGATGGCAAGCCTGTGCATCGGCGGCGGCATGGGCGCAGCTTTGGCTGTGGAAGCTGTCTAAGCGTTGCTGCTACTCACTGACTGAAAACAGCCCGCACCTCGCGGGCTGTTTTTTTGCCCCCAGTTTCAAGCACAGGCATATACCCGTACGTTATTCAACTGATTGCC
>ONTY01000179.1:4448-6036 GCA_900320815.1 uncultured Pseudomonadota bacterium | reverse complement strand
CAGCACGCGGGGCAGCGGGGCGCTGGCGCGGCGTCCAGCGCGGGGCGTAGCTGGCGCGCAGTGCGTGGCGTTTGGGCGGCAGGCCGGGGGTGCGCTGCACTTCAAAGCCGCACGCCTGCAAGCTGCGCCGCACTTCGCCCGCCACGCACCAGGTGGCGGCGCGTGCGCCCACGCGCAGCAGCCGCGCGGCGGCGCGCAGCACGCTGGGCTGCCACATGGCCGGGTTTTTCTCTGGGGCAAAACCATCCAGAAACAGGCTCTCGTGCGCGCCTTCCAGCTCGGGCAGCATGTCGGCTACGTCGCCCACGGCGAGCGTGAGCAGCACCTGCCCGCGCGCCAGCCGCAGACGGTGCACGCCGGGCGTGAGGCTGTGCCAGTGCGCCTCCAGTTCATCCAGCAGCGGCTGCAGTTCTTCATGCGGCGCAGCGCTGCGGCGCACGTCGGCAAAGGGGGGCACAGAGGCTTCGCAGGCGCTGTACAACAGGCGCGCGGGGCGCTGCGCGCACTGCTGCTGCCAGGCGTGCCAGGTGGCCAGAAAGTTCAGCCCCAGCCCAAAGCCAAGCTCCAGCACGCCCCAGCGCGCGGCGCCAGCCCACGCGGGCGCTTCATCACCCTCGGCAAGCAGGCCGCAGCCGCGCAAAAAGACGTGCTGCGCCTGGCGCAGCCCATCGGCGCTGCGGTAGATGTCGCCAAAACGGGCGGAAAACGGCACACCGTCCGCGCGCCACTCAACAATGCCCATTGGGGTTTTTAGCCTTCTTTTGGGGTATAGCCCGCCACCTCGTCGGCGCCGCTGCCGAAAAAGTGCGCCTCCATCTGCGCGCGCAGATAGTCGCGTGCGCGCTTGTCTGCCAGATTCAGCCGGTGCTCATTGACCAGCATCGTCTGGTGCTGCAGCCATTGCTGCCAGGCGGCGCGGCTGACGTTTTCCCAAATGCGCTGGCCGAGTGGGCCGGGGTAGGGCGGGCGCTCCAGCCCCTCGGCTTCGCGCCCCAGTTTGATGCAGTGAACCATGCGTGCCATGTGTGTGTTTTCCTGTCAAAAATGAGTCAGTGCGCGAATGTAACGCGCCGTGCAGGAGGCGGGCGCGCTACATTCGCGCGCCGCGCTGGCGCCTGTTCAGCGTGCCTTCATTTTTCTCACAAGGAAACACCATGACTGGAGATACCCCGAAAACCAGACTGAAATTTGAAACCCGCGCCGTGCATGCCGGTTTTGACCACGACCCGATCACGCGCGCCCTGACCGTGCCGATTTATCAGACCGTCGCGTATGCGTTTGACAGCGCGCAGTATGGCGCCGATTTGTTTGACCTGAAAATCCCGGGCAACATTTACACGCGCATCATGAATCCCACCTGCGATGCGCTGGAGCGGCGCGTGGCTGATTTGGAAGGTGGCGTTGCGGCATTGACATTTCCCAGCGGGCAGGCGGCAGTGACCAGCACCATTCAAACGCTGGCGGGCGCGGGCAGCAATATCGTGGCCAGCGGTGCGCTGTATGGCGGCACATTCAACCTGATGGCGCACACGCTGCCGCAGTGGGGCGTGCAGGCGCGCTTTGCCGATTCTCATGACCCGGCCAGCTT
>ONTY01000179.1:0-4417 GCA_900320815.1 uncultured Pseudomonadota bacterium | reverse complement strand
CCGGCGGGCAACGTTACCGATATTGAAGCCATTGCCAAAGTGGCGCACGCCGCTGGCGTGCCGCTGATTGTGGACAACACCGTGGCTACGCCCTATTTGCTGCGTCCCATTGAATATGGCGCCGATATTGTGGTGCACTCGCTCTCAAAATATATGGGCGGGCACGGCGGCGCGCTGGGCGGCTGCATTGTGGATGCGGGCACTTTTGACTGGGCGGCGCATAAAGACCGTTTTCCGCGCCTGGTGGAGCCGGATGTGAGTTACCACGGCGTCTCGTATACCGAAACCTTTGGCGCTGCTGCATTTGTGGCGCGTGCGCGCGTGGTGCCGCTGCGCAATATGGGCGCGGCGCTGGCGCCATTCAACGCCTGGCAGATTTTGCAGGGTATTGAAACGCTGCCGCTGCGCATGGACCGCATTTGCGCCAACACGCTGGCTGTGGCGCAGTATCTGGAAAAACATGAAAAAGTCGCCTGGGTAAATTACGCCGCGCTGCCCGCGCACCCGGATTACGCACTGGCGCAGCGCATTCTGGGCGGGCGCGGCAGCGGGCTGCTCACTTTTGGCCTGAAAAGCGCGGACGACGCACGCGCCGTCGGCGCGCGCTTTCTGGATGCGCTGCAGCTCTTCAAGCGCGTGGTCAATATTGGCGACACGCGCTCGCTTGCCACGCACCCGGCCAGCACCACGCACCGCCAGCTCTCGCCCGAAGAACTCGCCCGCGCCGGCGTCAAGCCCGAAACCGTGCGCCTGTGCATCGGCATCGAGCACATTGACGACTTGCTCGCTGACCTGCAACAGGCGCTGGCCAAGGCGTGATGGCCGCGGCGCTGGCCGCTTTCTGATACTCAAAGATATTGCCTTTCAATGCCCGCATGTTGTGCGGGCATTTTTTATTATACCTATGCTGCTATGTAAGGATTGCATGGGTATTCTTCTTTTGCCCGCATATATTGCCGGCAATGATATGACATACCAATGGGTATCTGAACAAAGTAAGAGCTGCCGATGGGCAGCCCTTGTGGTGTGCGCCAAGGTGGGCGCACGAGCGCGCCGGGTTAGCGCCGGGTGAACTCCATGCGGCTGCCGTTGCGCTGCATCGCAAAGTGGTTCAGGAAGCTGTTGCCCAGCAGCGCGGCGGGCATGGGAGCGGGGGTGATGACGGCGTCCACGTTGTAGATGGTCACGTCGCCCACGCGCACTTGCGCGAGTTTCATCGCCCAGCCTTGCGCCTGGCCGTTGGCGGTGTTCATGGTCACGCGCTGCGCGTTTTTGTAGTCCAGTCCGGCGGCTTCGGCCATTGCCTCGCTGAGCGCGATGAAGGAGGCGCCGGTGTCCACCATGAAGCGGATGGGGCGGTTGTTGATGAAGCCACCAGTGAAAAAGTGCCCGCGCGCATCGGCAGTGAGGATGAATTTATTGGCGCTGTTGCGCGGCGCGACGCCTTGCACGCGGCTGGGCGCTTCGCCCACGCGCAGGCTGCGGCGCTGGCCGTCAATTTCGACGGTGGCGGTGTCGCCGCTGGTGGCAATCACTTTCACGCCCTGCCAGCTTTGCCCGGGCGCCAGAGTGCGCGGGGTGCCGCCGTCGATGACGAGCAGGGCGCTTTTGCCAAGCATCCCTTGCAGGGCAACGGAAGGCGCGGCCAGGGCGGTGGCAGCGGGCAAAGCGAGGGCTGCGGCGGCGAGGAAAAAGGGGGCTGCGGCGTTCATCAGTGGTGGTGCTTAGTCGCGGAAGTTGGTGAAGGTCAGCGGCAAGTCGGGCATGCCGCTTTTGAGCAGGGCGATGGCTTCTTGCAGCGCGTCGCGTTTGGCGCCACTGACGCGCAGCGCATCGCCCTGGATGGCGGGCTGCACTTTGAGTTTGGAGTCGCGCAGCATTTTTTGCATTTTTTTGGCGTCGGCGCTGTCAATGCCTTGGCGCACGGTGAGCGTCTGGCGCAGCGTGTCGCCGCCGGCTTTCTGCGGCGTGCCCACGTGCAAAAAGCGTGCGTCCACGCCACGGCGTGCGAGCTTGGCGCGCACAATATCTTCGAGCTGTTTGAGTTGGAACTCGGCCTCGCCCGTGAGCGTGATTTCTTGCCCGGCAAGGGCAATGGCGGCGGCGGTGCCTTTGAAGTCAAAGCGCGTGGCAACTTCGCGGCTGGCGTTTTCAATGGCGTTTTTCACTTCCACCATATCGGCTTCGCATACAGCGTCAAATGAAGGCATGGGGCAGGCTGGCTCCGTGTGAGTGTGTTTTGATTGAAAAAAAACGGCTTTCCCAATTGTCCCCTATGTGTCCTGTGAGCATTGAGCGCAACGCCCCCCTGCACGCCCTCAACACCTTTGGCATTGCCGCGCGGGCGGCGCGGCTGGTGCGCATCAGCAGCGAGGCGGATGTGCGCGCCGCGCTGGCAGTGCCCGACATTCGCTACGCGCCCAAGTTCGTGCTCGGCGGCGGCAGCAACCTTGTGCTCACGGGTCAGGTGCTGCCCACCGTCTTCAAGGTGGAAATTGCGGGCATGCGCGTGCTGGGCACCGAGGGCGACGCCACCCTCGTGGAAGCGGGCGCTGGCGTGCGCTGGCACGACTTTGTGCACTGGACGCTGCAGCAGTGCCTGCCCGGGCTGGAAAACATGGCGCTCATCCCGGGCACCGTCGGCGCCGCGCCTGTGCAAAACATTGGCGCGTATGGCATGGAAGCCGCCGAGCGCCTGCACTCGCTCGATGCCATTGACCTGCGCAGCGGCAAGCTCTTCACCCTCACAGCGGCAGGGTGTGCCTTTGGTTACCGCGACTCCATTTTTAAAAGGAGCGGTGGCATGGGGCTGGCGGGGCGCGCGCTCATCACCCGCGTGCGCTTTGCCTTGCCGCGTCGCTGGCGCCCGCGCCTGGGCTACCTTGACCTGGAAAAGCGCATGGAAGCGACCGGCTGCCGCAGCCCCAGCGCGCAGCAAATCTTTGACTGGGTGGTGGACATCCGCCGCAACAAACTGCCCGACCCCGCGCAGCTGGGCAACGCCGGCAGTTTTTTCAAAAACCCCAGCGTCAGCGCCGAGCAGTGCCGCGACATCATCGCCCGCGAGCCGCAACTCGTGCACTACCCCATGCCGGGCGGCAGCTACAAACTCGCCGCCGGCTGGCTGATTGACGCCTGCGGCTGGCGCGGCAAACGCATCGGGCGCGCCGGCGTGTATGAGCGTCAGGCGCTGGTGCTGGTGAACCTGGGCGGCGCCAGCGGCGGCGAAGTCATGACGCTGGCCAAGGCAATCCAGACCAGCGTCTATGAGCGCTTTGGCATCCGGCTGGAGCCCGAACCCGTCGTGCTCTGAACGTGCGCGCCATTGAACTCTTCCGCCTGCGCCGCGTGCGGGACAAAAGCGCGGCGCTGGCTGCTATGCAGCGGCACGCGCAACTTTCGGCGCAAGACGCGCAAGCCGCCTTGCACAGCGCCATTGGCGGCGGCAGGCCGCGCATCAGCTGCGAAAGCCTTGCCGCCGCGCGCGCCTGCATCACGCAGCTGCGCGCAGCGGGCTTTCTCGCGCGCGTGGCAGGCATTGACCACGCCAATCACGCGCAAGAAGCCCTGCGCGCCGCCTGGCCGCAGCTTACCCCTGCCGTGCAACAAGAATGCGCCGCGCAGCTTCTTGAAGGCGACTGGCAGCACGCCCTCTGGAGCGCGCAGCACCACCTCGCCACCCACGCCCCCGCCAGCCGCGCCGCGCGGCTGCTCGCCACCGCCGCACTGGACTGCGGGCTGTGGCTGGACTGGGTGTGAAAAAACAGTTGGGGGAGACGCACGCTGCCGCCCGGGCTGAGCCTTTCAGCGCACGGGCACATCACTGGCGCGCCCACGTTTGCAGGCACGTACCTTTTCACGCTGGAGGCTGCAAGCGAGTTTGGCAGCGCCACAAAGACGTTCAGAGTCGTCATCACGAGGCAGCTTCATAGGCTGGCGATGCGCTGATACCCAATGAAAAGACAATCTTCGGGTTGCCTTTTTCTTTTCCAACAAGCCATTGACATCCCCGGCGCCAGCCCCATATTCGCCAGCAGTTCAACCCCTTTTTTTGAAAAAGATTCACCATGCGCCACGACAAACTCACCACCAAGTTCCAGGACGCGCTCGGCTGGGGCCGGTTCCTCGCGGGCTTCGGCTCGGCCGGCGCCATGATGGGCCTGCTCGGCTGGTTCGGCGCGCCGACGATGCTCTTCTTCGGCGTCGTCCGCGGCCTGGGCCAGACCGCGCCGCACACCGTGATCCCGAACTTCCTCGGCGCGCTGATCGGCAAGTTCTACTTCGAGCGCCGCTACAAGCGCGAGTGGCGCAAGATGATCCCCGTCGTCTCCTCCGGCTTCTTCGTCGGGACGGGCCTTATCTCCATCCTCTCGGTCGGCTTCGTCTTCCTCGCCAAGGCCGTCTCCACCGTCGCGTA
>ONTY01000134.1 GCA_900320815.1 uncultured Pseudomonadota bacterium | reverse complement strand
CCTGCTGCAATGGGCGGGTGTGGCGTGTGCGGCAGCGGACGATGCTGCTGCCGCACTGGATGCCCTCAAGCTGTGGCTGGATGAAAGCATCCCCTACTACAAGCCGCTGGCCGATTGCGAGGCTTCGGTTGCGGGCGGCTTGTATCTCTCGCTGCTGCTGCAGCGCCAACGCAACTGGCGTGATGCGGATGGCTATTCGCGTGTGCCGCAAAAGAAGATTGCCGAGCTGCTGGGCTTTGGCAGCAAAACCCAGCGCAACACGCGCGAAAAACTCAAAGCCTGTGGATTGCTCAAAGAGCGCGCCTGGGGTGGCGCCTTTGTGCGCGTTGACACACAGGCGCTCATGGGGCACATCGTGCCGGATTGGAAGGCTGGCAGCGAGCAAGAAGGAAGCAGCCCCATAGAAGAAAGTGCTGTGATGCCACAGCGCAACATTCCGACTTTTTTGAATGGGTTATCGCATAAAAACAACGCCCCTCAAACGCATCTACATCCAGATAGTGCAATGGCGCCACAAGCGCAAGATGCGCCGCTCAGCACGGTGCGCCGCTGGCTGCACTCGCCGCCTGCACCCGGCGCCATTCATATTGCAGCGGCGGCGCAAGCGGCATTGGCGCTGCCCAGCCGCTGGGATAGTCCTTCTGCTGCGCTACCCAAAAAACCCATAGGCACAGGCCGCGTGCGGCGCATGTTTGAAATCCCGGCTGTTTTTCTGCCGCCGCCCGCTGTATCCGAGCGCGATAAAAGACGCGCCGCACTGGGGCGGCGCCTGAAAAGGGCACAGCAAAAAGCCGCGCAGCAAGCTGCAGCGCGCGCTGCGCCGCCAGTTTCAACAAAAAGGCAAAAACCAGCTTTGAAAGCTGTTTCATGCCAGCACTCTCCGCCATCCAGTTTGGCGCAAGAAGCCAATTGCCTTGTCATGCCCGAAAAGCTGGACGGGGCATTGCACAACGCCGCACAGCGCACAGTGTCCGGTGCTTCAATCCCAGTGTTCGAGCAGCAAATGCTGCTGGACGAGTTGGCCGGGCAATTGGCCACCAAACACATCGCCAACCCCATTGGCTATTTGTACGCACTGCTGCAAAAGCATTTACGCGGTGAGTTGCAACCGGCACTGGCCGCAAAAGTCGCCGTCGACAGGGCGAGAAAGAAAGAATGCGAAAAAATCTTGCACAAGGCGATGAATCCAGGTACAAGCAGCAGTGCAGCCAAGGATGGTGCAGCGATAATCCGAAATGAACAGCGCACAGTCACATCTGAGAAGTGGCGCGGAAAACTGGCACAGCTTCGTAAAAAGCTTCGTTCTGCCGAAATTGTTGCACGGCGGGGGAAGGTGGCGTAGGTAGCTCAAAATGGGCTAATCGGCAATGCTTGCCAATTGACTCGTTTTGGGCTACCTGTTGTAGAAAAGCAAGGAATGAAGATGAATAATCAGCAACTCTTTGTCGCATTCGTATACCAGCTTGGCAAATTGAGCGATGCCGTTATTCTTCATGCCTTGCTTGAGCAAGGTGCCGATGAAACGGAAGTTTGCACATCAGCGGCGCAAATGTCGCAGTACATGCTGAGCAGATGCGTTACACGACAGCAAGTTCAGAGGGGACTTGCCCGCTTGTCTGAACAAGGTCTGATTGAAGTGCGCGCCCAACCAAACTGGCGCACCTGTATCAGGGTCAAACGCGATGCGGTGCTGGCTTTGCTGAACAAGCCGCTTGATTCGCGCCTGCCTGGGCTGCGCGAGGAAACGTTCCCATTTTTGGCACACGTGCCAGACGGTGAATAAAGGACATTACTATGGCCATCAGAGCAAAAACAGGCGCTGCCGGGGCAGCCACCGCACTTGCCGCCCCAGCACTGGGGTTTGCGTTTGCAACAGAAGAAAACTCGCCCTTTCCCGATGGCTACTCCATTGCCGGCGAAGAAGCGGCACTGGCGGAGTTTATGGCGGGCGATATGCCCGATGATGACCCACTGTATGACCGCTATATCGAACTGATTGACCGCAAAGACCGCTTAGAGCATATGCAGGCGCAGTTTCAAACGCGCAAGGGCGCGGAGGCTGTGGTGGAGCATCAGGAAGTGCGCAGCATGGATGCGCTTGGCGCACTCGTGGACGAAGAAGAAGATTCCATGCTCCTGCACACCAAGGAGGCATTCCGTATGTTTATGGGGCGTGGCCGGGAGCCGGGCAATCCGCTTTCGCCGCCGATTATAGGCGGCAAGCGCGTGGCTTCGGCGCTGCGCAATCTATGGCTGATGACTGCCAGAGATAACCCGTATTCTGATTGGGCACTGCTGCGCCATGAGCAAACGATTGGCGAAATTGAAAAGCGTCTGGCGCGCCGCAGTCAGGAATCTGGCGCATTGCTGGCATCGCTGCGTAAAAAGGGGCTGACGTATTCCGTGCTGCAATCTGCGCGCCCGCAAACCCTCAAACTGGGTTATCGCTCGCCATACGGCTATGCGGTCTCCAACCTGATTGTGGAGTTTGATTATTACGTGCGCGTGCAAAAGACGCTGGCGCGCAAAAACCTGCACTCAGACAACGAAGTGCGCTACGCCATCGCTTCCATCACTCGCGCCATTCGCGGCGTGTTTTATGAAACCGTACGCTTTGACCGTTGGCTTACACGCTCCGAAATCCAGGGGCTAAGCTGCGCCGATTTTGTGCCGGGAACCGAGAATGAGGATGCCGCAAGGCGGGTGCAGTTTGTGTGTAGCATTTTTGGAATGGTGCCGACCGAAGTGTATACAGGCCGGCTGCAGCCGCGTCATTCACGCCGCAGGATGAACTTGTCGCCCGCCGAGAGGCAATTGCTGCAATCGGTCGGGCAGGAGCTGGAGCAGTTGTACACGCCAGACAGCGGTGAAGAGGCTGGCGTGACACAGTAACCAGCGCAGGAAGCTGCGGCAATTGGTGTGTTTATCTGTTTGGAAAAGGAGCAAAGTATGGAACAGGAAATGAAAGGGACTGGAGTCGAAAGGGGTCAAAAAAGGCCCACAGGCGCCCAAGGGGGCGTCCGAGGCGGGATGCGATGAACATCGAGCGCGAGCAATCGGGCACGCAGTACAGCGCAAGTTCAGAATCGCTGAACACAAAGGCATTTAAGGGTAAGGGGGTACGCTGGAAGATGCGCCAAGTGCAAAGCAAGATGGAGAATATTCAGGATGCCATGCGCCTGCTCTCTGAACTAAGCCAGGATGTTGTTGGCAGAGAAATTTTATTGCAGTATTGTGTCGACAGCGGTTTGGGAAGGGAGCAAATTCGCTTGCGCTGGCGCAAGCGTTCAGAAAACCGCTACGTCTACATCACAGATAGAGCCGCACAAGAAATTTTTATGGCATATGGCGACGCGACACTGCGCGATTTTTACTGCAACATGGCACAGCAAGCTAGCTTGCTCAACGGACAACATACCGAGTGCATGCGGCAAATGCGCTAGCTGGCCAAAGTTCTGCCGGCCATGCCGCTGTTTCCTCGCGGCAAGGAAAATGGGTCTATACGCGAGGCAAAAGTAATCAGTCTCCCTGCCAACGCCAAACAGCGCCTGCAAGCTCTGACGCTGTATTGAATGACAGCGCAGCCGCAGCACTGGTGCAGCGGCGGCTGCCATTGTGTTGTGATGGGCACCGCAAAAGGAGTTTTTGAGATGCAAAACCTTTTTATCGGCAAGGGCAATCTGGGAGGAGCGCCAGCATTGCGGCGCTTGCAGGCAAAAGACGGCAAGGATTTTGTGGTCGCCAGTATGCGCGTGATGTTTGCGCGCTGGGGGCGCGATGTCAATGGAGGCATGGAACAGGTCGATGGCTTTTGGCGTGAAGTGGAGATTTACGGCGCCAAAGCCGAGGCGTGCGCCAGGCATTTGCGCCGGGGCGCGAGAGTGTTGGTGCTGGGCGAGGAGCGCAGCTTTATGGCAAAAAACGAAGATGGCACGGAAGTGCAGGTCATCAAAATCGTTGCCGAAGATGTGGCGCTGCAATTGTCCAGAGTTGAGTCGATTGTGTTCCAGCAGCCGCAATCCAGAGCCAGGGCGCAAGAAGAGCAGGGACAGGCCGCCCAGTCGCCACAGCACCCCTATCCGCAGCCCATACATCAACCACAACCTTATCAATCGTATCCAGTGCAATGAGGAGTGCGATGGGTATATAACTACTGCCCGCATAAGATGCGGGCAATAATGAACAATGACGGAGGGTATGATGGCGACATCAGAGCATGTTTAGGGGTATTGTCCTGTTGCCAGCGTAAGATATCGGTAGTAGAGGATAAAGATGAAGAGTATAGATATGATGAATACCAGAGAAGAGCTGCGGCTGGAGCGGCGTAAATATGTCCTGCTCCGTTTTTTATCCATTGCGCCAGAAACGCTGGGGAGGCTGAAATTCATTATTGGCGATGACCGCGATTTGACGGAGGCAGCATTGCGGCATTTGGTGCAGGAAGGCAAAGTTTGCTGCAAGGGGCGTGGCGGCATGTATTTTTTGAGTGCGGCTGGTGTAAGCGGTCAATGAGTTTTTCTGCCGCACCTGTTTTTTTGCGTCCGCCTGAATTGCTGCAGCACGCCGCCAGCGATGGCGTGCGCTTGGGCTTGCAGTTGTTTTCTGTGCCAGGAATGGGGCGCACGCTCTCGCGCCAGGGCGCGTGGTGGCACGCTGGGCGGCGCATGTGGCTGCTGGCAATGAATGACACGCAGCATTGTCTGAGCTGGCTGGAATATGTCTACGCTGGGCAGCATGTTGATTTTGAGGCTGCGCCAGTGGTGTTGCAGGCGGCAATGGCAGCGCCGCAGCCGGATTTTTTTACGCAACTGCTGGATGTGCAGATATTTCCGCTGGCGCAGGGCGGGCACGCAGTGAGTTTCAGCTACGACGCGCTGTGTGTGCGTGCGATGCGCGCACTGGGCGGACGTTTCCATAAACCTGCCGCAGCCTGGCAAGTATGGGGTGGAGTGCGGCGCATTTTGGATGCGCTGCGGAATATGGCGGGTATTGGCGAGGAGTTTGTGTTTGTCCACGAGCGGGCTGTGGTGCTGGAGCAGCTTGTGGGTGCGGCAGCGCAAGAGCAAACGATTCAGGTGCCAGGTGCAGCACCGCACGCGCCTGATGGTGAAGCTGCTTTGCGCGCTGCCGGCGCGCATGCCAGTTTGCGCGATTATCAAATCGCGGGCGTGCGCCATTTGCTTGGGCAAAGCGGCGCGTGTCTGGGCGATGACATGGGACTGGGCAAAAGCCGGCAAACGGTGGTAGCTGCCCGCCTGGCTGCTGGCGCAGGGCGCGTGCTTATCTTGTGCCCGGCAACGCTGCGTATCAATTGGGAGCGGGAAATCCATATGGTCTATCCCGATGCAGTTGTCGGCATGGTGGGCGATGACCGCATTGATATTGATATGTTGTATGGCTGCCAGTGGGTGATTGCCAATTACGAGCGCCTGGGCGGGCTAGTGCGCGAGCCAGCGTTGAAGTTTGAGGTGCTGGCAGTCGATGAGGCGCATTATTTGAAGGAATACAAGGCTGGACGCACACGCAATGCGTTTGTGGTGGCGGCGCGTATTCCCCGGCGCTACGTAATAACGGGAACGCCGCTGCTCAACCGCGAGATTGAGTTGCACACGCTGCTGCGCCTGACTGCGCTCTCCGCCGTGATCGTGGCAGTCGGGCTTGCCGACGACAAGTTCGGGCTTCCGCCGGTGGTGAAGCTGCTTTGCGCGCTGCCGGCGCGCATGCCAGTTTGCGCGATTATCAAATCGCGGGCGTGCGCCATTTGCTTGGGCAAAGCGGCGCGTGTCTGGG
>ONTY01000192.1 GCA_900320815.1 uncultured Pseudomonadota bacterium | reverse complement strand
TCGCTTCAACATCGCACTCCCCGCATATCTTGCGGGCAATAGACGAATACTCAATGATTTTTGCCACTGCTTCTCAAACAGGCAGGGCAGCCTCGCGCCAGCCCCACGCCGTCAGCGCAGCGGCAAAGTCAGCGGGCAGCGGTGCTTGAAAGTGCAGGCTCTCACCGCTGGTTGGATGCGTGAAGGCCAGGCGCCGCGCGTGCAGCGCCTGCCGCTCCATTCCCGCCGCCGGGGCGCCGCCGTAGAGGGCGTCGGCGACGATGGGATGCCCGAGGTGCGCCAGATGCACGCGAATCTGGTGCGTGCGTCCAGTGCCGAGCAGACAGCGCAGCAGGCAGCCGCGCGCATCACTTGCCAGCGGCTCAAAGCGCGTGTGCGCGCTGCGCCCAGCAGGAGTGACGCACATGCGCAGGCGCGTGCGGGGGTCGCGCCCGATGGGGGCATCTACCTCTTGTGCGCCTCCTTCCCAAGGGCGATGCGCGAGCGCGAGGTACTCGCGTCGCACCTCGTGCGCGGCGATGGCAGCGGCCAGGCGCTCCTGTGCCTGACGGCTGCGCGCCACCACAAGCAGCCCGCTGGTGTCTTTGTCCAGCCGGTGCACGATGCCGGCACGCGGCAAATCAAACGCGTGCGCGTCGTGCGCCAGCAAGCCGTTGAGCAGCGTGCCGCCCCAGTGCCCGGGGGCGGGATGCACCACAAGCCCCGCTGGTTTGTTGAGCACGAGCACGTGTGCATCTTCGTGCACCACCTCCAGCGGCATGGGCTGCGGCACAAAGGCACGGCTGGCGGGGGTGGGGCGCAGCTCTATGGAAAGTTCGGCGCCAGCGCCAACGCGCCGCGCAGCTCGGGTGGCGGGCTGCCCGTCAAGCTGCACCGCGCCCTGCGCGGCAAGCTGTGCCAGCCAGGTGCGCGAAAACTCGGGCAGCAGCGCGGCCAGCACCCGGTCCAGCCGCTGCCCGTGCAATTGAGGAGGCACGCGCCAGCGGCGCACATCCAGGGCGCCGCTTGCTTCATCAGCTTCATCAGGCTCACCCCTTGGCGGGGCATCAGGAAAACAGGGCTGCACGATTAGACTTTGACGCTTTGCACAAAACCAGAGAAACCAGGAGCGATCGATGCCCGTGGCGCATTCACACAGACTACCAGCGGCGGCGCTTGCCGCCGCCCTCATGCTTGCGGCGTGCTCGAGCACACCAAAAGACAAAACCGCTGGCTGGAGCCCCAACCGCCTGCGCGCGCAGGCACGCGAGGAAATGAGTTCTGGCGCGTATGACAAAGCCATCCCGCTGTGGGAAAAGCTCGAAGGCCGCGCCGCCGGCACACCGCTGGCGCAGCAGGCGGAACTGGAAAAAGCCTATTCGCAATATAAAGACGGGCAAAAAGATGAGGCCGTCGCCACGCTGGACCGCTTTATGCGGCTGCACCCCGCCAGCCCGGCGGTGGATTACGCCCTGTATATGAAAGGCGTGATTCATTTCAACGACGACCTGGGGCTGTTTTCCTTTATCTCGCGGCAAGACTTGTCGGAGCGCGACCAGAACGCCGCCAAAAAAGCCTTTGAATCATTCCGCGAACTCGTCGAGCGTTTTCCCGACTCGCGCTACGCACCCGATGCGCGCGAGCGTATGCGCTACACCATCAACTCACTGGCGCAATATGAAGTGCATGTGGCGCGCTATTACTACCGCAAAGGTGCCTATGTGGCCGCTGTCAACCGCGCGCAGCAGGCGCTCAAAGATTATCGTGATGCGCCGGCGCTCGAAGAAGCCCTCTATATCCTCACGCTGGCGTATGAAAAACTCGGCATGGACGATTTGCGCGACGACGCGCGCCGCGTGCTGCAAGCCAACTACCCGGACAGCAGCTATATTGAGCGCGGCTTCAAGGCAAAATCCAAACCCTGGTGGCAGCTGTGGTGAGACTGACAGGATTTCTGGGTATCGCTACGTTGCCCGTATTTTCTGCGGGCAAGAAAACCTGGTGGCAAGGGGTATAGAAGGCGAGACGCAAAAAAATGGCCGCTTCCCCGCGCAAGCGGGAGGCGGCCATTTTTTATGGCGCATGGCGCGCCCTAGCGGATGATGAACAGGCGCGGCTGCAGCACAAAGTGCTCGGTGAGCAGCCCCAACAGCAGCACCGCCACCCAGCCCATTTGCAACCGCACCGTGCGCGCCAGCAGCACATTCAGCGCCTGCCCGCCTGGGTGGCGCGCAAAGCGCACCACCAGCCACAACGCCCAGGGCAGCGTGAGCATGGTCCACGCCTGAATGGGCTGCGCCTTGTAGAGCAGCGGCCAGGCCAGATACGGCTGCGCCAGCAGCACGGCATACAGCACGTTGCAGCCGCGCCGCCCCATGCGCACAGCCAGCGTGCACCGCCCTGCGGCGGCGTCTGTGGGCATGTCGCGCGTGTTGTTGACCAGCATCACGGCAGCGGCCAGCGTGCCCAGGATGTGCCCCATCCAGAACGTGGCCGCGTTCAGTGGCGCGCCCTGCAGCCAGCACACACCAGCGACCGCCGCCACGCCGAAAAACACCCACACAAACACCTCGCCCAGCGAGCCGTAGGCAATCGGGTGCGGGCCAGACGTGTAGCCCCAGCCACACACCAGCGACAGCAGCCCCAGGATGACGATGGGCCAGCCGCCCAGCCACACCAGCGGCACGCCCAGCACGAAGGCTGCAGCCAGCGCGCCCAGCCCTGCGCAGCGCACCTCATGCGGCGTCAGCAGCCCCTGCGCTGTGGCGCGCAGCGGTCCCTGGCGATCTGGCCCATCGGCGCCGCGTTCAAAGTCGCCCACGTCGTTGAGCAAATTGGTGCCAATCTGGATGCAAATGGCCGACAGCAGCGCCAGCAGCGCCACACCCCAGCGCGGCGCCGCGCCTTGGTGCCACGCCAGCGCGCAGCCGGCGAGCACCGGCATCGCTGACAGCCCCAGCGTGTGCGGGCGCGCGGCCAGCCACCACACCGCCGCGCGGCTCATCGGGCGCGCAGGCGCCTGGGTCAAAGTTGCAGTGTTCATCGTGCGCTCCCCCTTGTTGCGGTGCAGCAGGGGCACCACAAGGCGCAACAAAAAGCGGTTCGTCATGGGAAAAAGTCCTTGTTCTCTCGAGAGCGACGCTGCCCGTGCCCAAGGGGCAGCGCCAGCCAGTGCGGCGCAGCACGCCACAGAGGCAAAAAGCGTCAGGCCGGGTATTTGCTGCACTGCACACACCCGACAGGGCAGAGGGCGATTGTGCGTGCGCTGTGCGCTGCACCCCAAGCCGCAGTGGCGCAAAGTGTGGCGCCAAACAGACTATGCCCCTGATGCAGCGGCAGCTATGGCGGCGTGCGTGGGCACTATTTGTAATAAATCTCCCAGCAATTGTCCGGGAACTGCCTGATGCGGTTGAGTTGATTTTCGTAGGTGGCCAGCGGTGCCGGGGCGCTGCATTTTTTCTGGCACGGATTGGCGGACCACAGCGAAGCGAAATCTGGAATATAATCAATATGTAGCGCCTTGTTCCATTCGGCGCCGATAATGTTGATGAACTCATCGTGCACTCGAGCAAGCACTGGCAAGTATTTTTCCGTATTTTCCAGCACCCTGCCCTTGAGCATGGGTTTTTCAAAACAGGCGGCCACCCGTGTGGCTGGCGCCACTTGCCCGGGCATCATGCGGATGAGGTCTGACATCATCATGGTATAGCGAAACCACATATATTTTTCCTGTGCCGCCAGAGAATTGGCATAGACCGTGCTGATGATAATCAGGTTATACGCCAGCACCAGCGCCAGCGCCCGCCCCGCTGTTTTGAGCAGCGAAGCGGCGCCCACAGTGGCACCAGTTGCCAGCAGCGCCAGAAATGTGCCCATACCGCAAAACGTGCGCACATCAAAACGCACCGGGTTCAAAAACAGTGCCAACCCATAGGCAAGAAACGGTCCAGCAGCGCAAAAACTCAGCGCCAGCGCGCCGGCTGCTGCCCGCCTGCCACGCGGCGCTGAATATGCGCTGTGCAGCACAAACAGCAGCGCCGCCGCCAGGCACAGCTGTTTGAAAGTGCTGCCGCGAATGTCGCTGCGCACGCTAGCGGCCAGCGCTTTCATATTCGTCAGCAGTTCAGCAGCGCCCACCAGTGCCACTTAAAGCAGCAGCGCCACGGCATAACTGATGACACCTGCCATGAAAATGCGTCCCACCCGCTGGCCGCGTATCCAGCGCTGCTGGGCGACAAAAAGCACAAGCAGCGGGTACATGCCGCTTGCCGCCTGGTAGGAGGTAAGCATCACCAAAAGAGCCGCCACCGACAGCGGCATAAACAGCGCCAGCCGTCGCATATATAAAAATGGCAACACATTGACGGCGACAGCAAGCGCCATGAACGGCGCATCATATTTGTATGACAGATTCGCCAAAAACCACGGCGCCAGCCCCAGTGGCAGCGCAGCTGCCAGAGTGGCGTAGTCTGTTTTTCTGCTCCCTGTCACCACACGCGCCAGCGCCACGGAACCCAGCGCCAAAATGGCGATGGCCAGAAGTTGCGAAATGGGCGACCAATCCAGCACAACGCCCCATTTTTGCATGGAAAGTGCGGAGGAACCATATTCTGCAATATATCTACCGCTGAAAAGAAAATTGGGCTGCGCCGTGACGGCACGAAATTGGTCGTCGGCGTAATACACATCGGCAAGCAGCAATCCCAGAATGCCGAAAAAATACAGCGCAAAAACAAAGGCACACTGGCGCCCAAAGTTCCCTCGACGCAACCGGCGGCTGATGGC
>ONTY01000176.1 GCA_900320815.1 uncultured Pseudomonadota bacterium | reverse complement strand
CCCGCTGTGGACGCTGCGCTACGCCCCCTTCACCGGCGCCGATACGTTTGAGAACTGGGACAGCGCGCACGCCCAGGTGCTCACCACGCAGCCCATGCGCATCGCGCTTTCGTACCTGGACGGCGTCAGCGGCCAATGGCTTGACCAATGGCCGCCGCCCGAAGGCGGGCTGCTGGAGGTGCCCGGGCGCCGTCCGCAGCGCCTGCCCGAAGCGGTGCGTGTGGACTTTGACGGCGCCGCCCCCCCCTGGCCGCCCATGCTGCTGGCGGTGCACGCCACCTGGGCCAGCCGCGGCAGCGGCGGCGGCGGCAGCTTTGGCGGGATGGCAGAAGAATGAAAACCGCCCACTGTTTCAATGGCTCCGCACCGCAGCGGCGCGGCATGGCGCTGGTGGCGGTGCTGTGGATTGTTGCCGCGCTCAGCGTCATGGCGCTGGCGCTGGCGGGCACAGCGCGCGTGCAACTGCGCGCCGGCATCGTGCAGCGCGACGCCGCCAGCGGCGTGGCCGCCGGGCAAGCCGCCGTGGCGCTGGCGCTGCAAGAGATGCTGGCGCAAACCGAACGCCCACGCGGCCAAGTGCTGGAGGCGCAAATCCAGTGGCAAGACACCCCCGTGCAGGTGCACATTGCGCCGCTCAGCGGCCTGCTGGGGCTGGCGCGCATCCGCGCCGAAACGCTGACCGCGCTGCTGCAAGCGGCTGCCGGCCTGCCCGCCGACGCCGCCGAGGCGCTGGCGCAAGCGGCCATCGACTGGCGCGAAGGCGCCGACATCGTGCTGCAAGAAGGGCAGCGCCGCATACGCCGCCGCTTTGAAGCTGTCGAAGACCTGATGCTCGTGCCCGGCATGGACTACGCCATCTACTCACGCATCGCCCCACTGCTGACGGTAGAAGTCAGCGGCGCCACCGTGGACCCACGCACCGCACCACCCGAAGTGCTCTACGCCCTTGCCCCCGGCCAGCAAGCGCGCGTAGCGGCGTACCTGGCGCAGCGCAGCCAGCCGGGCGCGGACGCCAGTTTTTTTGACCCCGCACTCGTGGGCGAGCGCGGCGGCACAGGCAACCTGTACCGCCTGCACGTCCATGTGCCACTGGGCGAAGGCACAATACTTCGCCTTGTGAGTGATGTGGCGTTGCGCACCGACAGTGCACGCCGCCTGCCCTGGGTGGTGCTGCGCGAGAGTTGGCAAATTGCCGCCGCCACCACGCCGCCCGGATAAAGAAAGGGGTGGGGCAATGCGCCGCCCCAGCCTGTGCACGGGCTCCCCCTGCTTTCACATCCACCTTTTCCCAGAAAAACCACCTTCCACCCCCTCTATGCCGGAAACCTCCTTTTCCAGCGCCGGCGGCCTGTTCGGGCCAGAAATTGCGCGCCTTCTCGCGCAGTGGCGCGCCGCTGGCCGCCTGCTGCTCGAGTTGCCGCTGGTGCGCGCCCTGGCGCCCGAGACTCTGGTGCGCTGCATCAGCGCCGGCGGGCAACACACCTACTGGCGGCTGCGCCACGGGCAAGCCAACCCGGCGGGCCATCTCAAAGACTTTGAGATGACCCGCGCGCTGCCCGTGGTGCTGCTGGCGCGCTCAGCGGTGCTCGAGCGCACGCTCACCCTGCCGCAGCTCTCGCCCACTGACTTGGAACACGCCGTGGAGCTTGAAGTGCAGGCCAGCACCCCTTTTTCTGCCGAGCAAACCGTCTACGGCTGGCAAGCCGAGGCCGACGCCGCCAGCGGCGGACAGCGCGTGCTGCTGGCCATCACCTCGCGCCAGCAGTGCACGGCGGCGCTCTCGCGCGCCGCGCAAAGCAGCAGCACCGAAATCTGGCTGGAGCCAGACGCTGCTGCACCCACCATCCCCCCCGCCCCCTGGCAGCCGCTGCATCTGCGCGGCTGGGGCGGCACCGCACGCCGGCGCGCGGCCTCGCGCACGCAGTGGCGGCTGCTGGCACTGCTGGCGCTGGCGCTGGCGCTGGCTGCGGCGCTGGCCGTCACGCCCACGGCCTTCTTGCGCCTCAAAGCCATCCAGGCGCAAAAGGCGCTGGAAGTCTTGCAGCGCGAGGCCGCACCGCAACTGGCCGCACGCGAGGCACTGGGGCGTGACGTGCAGGCGCTGCACAACGCCGCCTCCGCCGCCCAGGGGCAAGTGCTGCTGGCACCGGTGCTCGACATGCTCACCGTCGCCGTGCCCGACGGCGCCTGGCTCAGCAACCTGCGGCTGGACGGCGAGCGCTTGCGCATCAACGGCATGGCCGACGACGCTGCCGCCCTTGTGCAGCGCCTGGCCGCGCAACCCGGTGTGGCGGATGCGCGCCTGGCCTCGCCCGCCACGCGCGGCAGAAACGACAACAAAGAACGCTTTGCGATTGAACTGCTGGCAGGCAGCGCCTACTACGGCCCGCTGCTTGCCGCCTCAGGCGCGGCACAAGCCGCGAGTGCGCCATGAACCTGAACAAAAAAGTAGAACTGACTTTCTGGCGCACCTGGCGCGCCGAGCATTTTTGGCTGCTGTTTGCCGCCGCACTGCTGCTGGCGCTGCTAGCCGCCGGCGCGGTGTACGTCGTGCACAAGCACCGCTGGGCGCAGCAGACGCTGGCGTCTGTGGAGCCACGCGCTGCGCGCCTGCGCGGCCTGGTGCAAGGCGGCGAACAAATCCAACAGATGCAGCAGCAATTGCAGGCCAACCTCGCACAGTTTGCCTGGGACGCCTCGCAAGACGCCAGCGCCATCGGCAACCTGGCCCTGCAGCGCGTGCGCGAACTGGCCACTGAGCACAACCTGCGCATCGCCAGCAGCCAGAGCAGCGTCGCGCCGCGCGAGGAGCACGGCTTTGAGCGCATCAACCTTGACGTGCGTGTGGAAGGCGGCTGGCGCGCCCTCACGGCGCTGTTCACCGCACTGAGCACCATCCGCCCGCTGATTTACGTCAACACCGTGCAGATAAGTCCCGCCGGCTGGGTGCGCGGCGCCGACGCCCCCACGCGCATCGCCGCCGGCCTCAACCTGTACGTGCTCCGGCAAAAACAACCATGAAACGCACCGCCTCCAGCTCCTCGCCCACGCGCCTGGCGCGCCAGCGCCTCACGCTTGTCTGCTTGCTCCTGGCCGCTGTTTTGGCGCTGCTGTGGCTCACACCCGGCGCGCTGGCGCGCTGGCGCCAGTGGCGCCCCCCGGCGCCGCAACCGCCCGCCCTTGGCGACGCCGAACTGGCGCTGCTGCAGCTGCGCCCGGCACCAGAGGCCGTGGCCGAGCAAACGCTGCAGCGCCCGCTGTTTTCCACCGTGCGCCGCCCCGGACCAGAAGAGGCCGCAGGCGGCGAAGAAGCAGACGTGGAAGCCGGCCCCACCTTACCCATCGAACTGGTGCGCCTGCTCGGCCTGGTAGACGCTGCTGGCACCAGCGGTGCGATGGTGGAATCCGGCGGCGTGACGCAATTCGTGCGCGTGGGCGAAGAAGTGCCCGGCACCGGCGGCTGGCGGCTGGCGTCCATCGAGCGGCGCGCCGCCAGCTTTGAAGGCGAAGGCGGTGCGCTGCACCGCATGGAGCTTCCCTTCCTCGAAGGCATCAGCGCCCCTGTGCCAGCTCCCGCCCCCGTCTTGCTGCGGCGCGGGCACTAACTGTGCCGCCCTTGCCCAAAAGCCAGTCCCCTTCCCGCAACCACCCTCCAACCGAACACCAACAACCAGTGCGCGCATATCACGCCCACCGCGCCCGTTTCAGGTGCGGTGCGACACATTCGCCGCAGAATTGAAATATGCAATTTGACGTCCTCACACCCTCAAACTTCCGCTGCCGCCCACTGAGCGCCAGGCTGCTGCCGCTGCTGGCCGCCGCTGGGCTGCTTGCCGCGTGCCAAAGCGCCACCTGGCGCAGCGACGGCGCCCCCACTGCTGGCGCCCTGCAGCCCCCGCCCGCCGATGTTTCCCAAATCGAAGGCGCCCCCTACTTCACCGCTGCACCCGCGCCGCAGCCCGCCGCCAGCAGCGACGCTGACCTTGCCCTGCAGCCCATCCTCATCCGCGGCAACGACCACATGGCCAACGCCAGCGGGCGCAGCGCGCACGTGAGCGGGCCAGACGTCAACCTCAACTTTGAAAACGCCCCCGTCTCCGAAGTCGTCAAAGTGCTGCTAAGCGAGTTGCTGCACGCTGACTACGTCATCCACCCCCCGCTGGAGGGCACCGTCACGCTGAGCACGCGCGAAAAAGTCTCCGCCGACCGCGCCATGTTCCTGCTCGAACAGGCGCTGCAGGCCAACGGCATCGTCATCGCCCGCGACGCGCGTGGCACCTGGCACGTGGGGCGCACCGAGGCGCTGCGCGGCATCGTGAGCAGCCCCGAAATCATCAGCACCGGCAGCAGCGCCACCGACCTGCCCCCCGGCTGGGGCACCATCGTGATCAGCCCACAGTACCTGGGCGCCGGTGAAATGGCCAACATCCTGCGCCCCCTTGCCGGCGACGACGCCATCGTGCGCG
>ONTY01000173.1 GCA_900320815.1 uncultured Pseudomonadota bacterium | reverse complement strand
CCAGCATTAAGTTTTCCCAATAATCTGTTCGGGAATACACACTCAAGCGCACAGTCCTTCGTGTGGTCTGCTAGCGTTTCTGGAATGCAGTCTCCAAGCCCGCCTGTCAAGGCATCATGCACCATTGAGCGTGCAGTGCAGCTTGCCACGCAGCGCATGTATGTCCAGACGATTGGCGCCAAGGGCGGCACTTCCCCTTCAGGGTCAATATATCCAATTGGGTCGTTATAGACATACGCATACAGATTCTCACCACCATCCAACCCAATGGGGTCAGCCTGCAGGTATCTGCCAGTGTAGGGACTGTAATCGCGGTGGAAGTTGTAGTGCGTCCCCGTTTCTTCGTCGTAGTACTGCCCCGGGAAGCGCAGGTTCACTGTTGTGGTGGAGTTTTTATCGATGATGGCTTCCCCGAAGGATTTGGCATGAGCGCGCCACGTCCTCTGCCCCTGTTTGTTCGTCGCCATGTAGGGCGTGCCAAGGTGGTCGGTGTGCAGGTAGTGCCACTGGGTCTGTTCGTCTTTGAGCTTGCCGTTGCTGATGTCGGCTTGCCAGACGGGGTTGGTGCTCCAGAGGCCGTTGGTTTGAGCGTCGGGATGGAAGCCGTAGGCTTTGGTGAGCGTTCCCTGTTCGTTTGCCTCGGCCATGAGGCCGTGCTCACCATAGATGTAGTAGGTGGTCTGGGTCGCCTTGCCCTGCGTGATGGTTTTTGAGATGCGCCGCCCAAACGGGTCATAGGTGTAGTTGCTGGTGCGGTCGTTGCGCTTGTCCTCTACTTTGCTCAGGCGCTCGGCGGCGTTGTAGCTGTACTGCCGCTGCCAGTTCAGCCCCTTTTCTTCCTTGGTGTGGCCGGTCTGGGTGTAGCTGACCGCAATGTCTTCATTCATGACGCTGCCGTTCGCAAGGGTGGCGAAGTAGCTGCTCCTGCGGACGCTGGGGCGCAGTGTCCCGATGAAAACCGACACTGCGGAAAATTGCTCGTGCCTCGCGCCACGATACACGCCGCGTTCGTGCATGCGCCTTTGGTGGCAAGCGCACGCCACGCCACGGGGATTCTTTGCACCAGCCCCATTCATTTATGGCAAGTTGCCATATGGGACGGTACTGCTGCGCTTCGCGCAAGACACTGGAACCGCTTACTTTTTGCAAGCGTGAGTCGCGCCACGCTGCGATGTCTGCCGGAGTTATCTCATGCAAAACTTTATCCGCAAGCTCCGGGTAGTCGCGCAGCAACGCAACGAAGCGCAGCCTATCTTCGCGCGCCCTGCGGCGCTTTGACGTAACTTCGCGCAGATAGCGCGTCACTGCGTCGCGCACGGCAGCTCCTCCGCCGCGCCCTCCACTATCTCGGCCTCGCGCTTTAGCGCCCATAGACGCGCCGCAGCTTTGGTGGCGAAGTTGCGGGTCTCGCGCACGCCCTTGCGCGCAACTTCTGCGCTCCAGCTTCCCGACTTTGTTTGCCTGATGTAAGCCATGCTCTCCCCCGTATGACTAGAACCGGAATGCGAACCGAAAATGAACCGGAATCGTAGCCACCAAGTGCCCCCTTTTCGCGCTAATTCGTAACGTTTGCATCTCGCGCGGAAGCGCTGCAATCCCTTATTTTTCGTGGCGTTTGCTGACTTTTTGCCACTTCGCGGCGTTACAAGTTTTTTATGCTGTGGTGCGCGGGAGGGGACTTGAACCCCTATGCCTTTCGGCGCCAGGACCTAAACCTGGTGCGTCTGCCAATTTCGCCACCCGCGCTCCTGGAAGGAGTACCGCTGCTCACGCTGCGGCGGGTTGGGCATTCTAGACAGCAGCGCGGGTCTCATCGTGAACCCCTATTTCAGGAGCGCACTACCCGCATATCATAAGAGCGGCATTCATATTTCATGACCATATACAGCAGCGGAGGATAATGCGCCGCTTTTGCCGCCTGCGCCTACCTGTTGCGCTGTGCTGCACCCTCTGTTCCCACCAGTTTTCCAGGCACCATGACCGAAGCCGTTGCACACCCCTCTTCCGAAGAAATGCCCACCGCCATTGCGCCGGTGCAGGAAATTGTGAATGAATTGCGCGCTGGACGCATCGTCATTTTGGTCGACGATGAGGGGCGCGAAAATGAAGGCGACATGATGATTGCCGCCGATTTCATCACGCCAGAAGCTATTAATTTCATGGCCACACACGCGCGCGGATTGATTTGTCTCACATTAACTGCTGAACGCTGCGCACAGCTTGGCTTGGAATTGATGAGCACGAATAACAGTTCGCGCTACGGCACAGCATTTACCACATCTATTGAAGCTGCCGAGGGGGTGACAACCGGCATCAGCGCCGCCGACCGCGCACGCACCGTGCAAGTGGCCGTCGCGGCAAATGCCACGCCCAGCGATATTGCACAGCCCGGACATATTTTTCCGGTGCGCGCCGCCCCGGGTGGCGTCCTGATGCGCGCCGGGCATACCGAAGCGGGCTGTGATTTGGCACGAATGGCTGGCTGCACACCCGCCACCGTCATTTGTGAGGTAATGAATGAAGACGGCACGATGGCGCGCTTGCCAGATTTGCAACGCATTGCTGCGCGCCACAATATCAAAATCGGCGCCATTGCCGATTTGATTGAATACCGCAGCCGCACCGAATCGCTGATTGAAAAAATCGCCCAACGCCCCATGCTCACCATGCACGGCGAGTTTCAGGCGCACCTGTGGCGCGACAAACCCACCGGCGCGCTGCACATGGCGCTTACCTTGGGAAGCTGGCAGCCAGGCGACGCCGTGCCGGTGCGTGTGCACGAACCGCTCTCGGTGCTGGATGCGCTGGAGGCGCACCGCAGCCTCCATTCCTGGGGGTTGAACGACGCGCTGGCGCGCATCCAGCAGGAAGGGCGCGGTGCCGCCGTGCTGCTCAACTGTGGCGAAGACGCCACCGGGATGCAGGCGCAGTTTGAGGGCAAGGCGCGCGCTGCCCATGCCGTCGGGCGTGGGCGCATGGATTTGCGCAGCTATGGCGTGGGCGCGCAAATCCTGCGCGAACTTGGCGTGCAGCGCATGATGCTGATGGGCACGCCGCGCCGCCTGCCGAGCATCAGCGCCGGCTTTGGGCTGGAAATCGCAGGCTATATCGAACACCCACAGCAGTAACGAAAAAGGAAACACACCATGCAACACGCTAACCAGGGCGCTGCTCCTGACCTCAACGGCAGCGGACTGCGCATCGGCATCGTGCAGGCACGCTTCAACGCCCACATCACCGACGCGCTCACTCGCGTCTGCGTGCAGGAGCTGCACAGCCTCGGCATTGCAGACGCCAACATCACTCGCCTCACCGTGCCGGGCGCGCTGGAAATCCCCATCGCGCTGGACGCACTGGCGCAGCGCGACGAAGGTGAAGAGTTTGAGTTTGACGCGCTCATCGCCATCGGCTGCGTCATTCGTGGCGAGACGTATCACTTTGAGCTGGTAGCGAATGAATCCGCCGCCGGCATCACGCGCGTGGCGCTGGGCATGAACATCCCTATCGCCAATGCCGTCCTCACTGTGGAAAACGAGGCGCAAGCCGAGGCGCGCATCAGCAAAGGCGCCGAGGCTGCGCGCGTGGCCGTCGAGATGGCGCGTCTGCTCGAGCAGCAACGGCAATGAACACCCCAGCTGCTGCCCCAACTGGCAAACCGCGTTACGCCACCGCCGGCACACGCAAATCATCAAAACTGCCGCCGCGCTCGCGCGCGCGCGAATTTGCGCTGCAGGCGCTCTACCAGCACATCGTCAGCCGCAACGACGCCACCAGCATTGACGCCTTCACTCGCGGTCTGCAAGGTTTCAATAAAGCCGACGCCGCGCACTACGACGCGCTGCTGCACGGCTGCATAGCAATGGCCAGCGAGTTGGACGCGCTCATCACCCCGCTGCTCGACCGCCCGCTGGCGCAAATTTCCCCCATCGAGCGCGCGTGCATGTGGCTGGGCGCTTATGAGTTGCTCAAATGCCCCGAAATCCCCTGGCGCGTCGTGCTCAATGAAAGCATTGAACTGGCCAAGGACTTCGGCGGCACCGACGGCTACAAATACGTCAACGGCATTCTCAACCGCCTCGCCCCCACGCTGCGCCCGCACGAAGTGCAAGCCACCCGCGCTGCCACTGACAAAAAAATCAAAAAAGAGAGCACACCGCCAGCACAAGATGACGGCAATGACGCCATTTCAACCACAAATCCGACGTGAAGCACCTCTACCTCCGCCCTGCCCTGCCCTGGCTGCTGCTTGCAGCCTTCATCGCCGCCCTGGATCAAGGCAGCAAATGGCTCATTACCCAGCACTTTGCTCCTGGCAAAGCCATGTACGTCAGCCGCTTCCTCAACCTCGTGCGCGCGCACAACAGCGGTGCCGCCTTCTCCTTTCTCGCCGATGCCGGCGGCTGGCAACGCTGGCTTTTCATCGCTCTTGCCAGCGGCGCCATCCTCTTGCTCACCTGGCTGCTGCTGCGCCATGCCGCCGCCTCGCGGCTCTACGCCGCCAGCCTCGGCCTGCTGCTCG
>ONTY01000201.1:3905-5497 GCA_900320815.1 uncultured Pseudomonadota bacterium | reverse complement strand
ACTACCGGCAGATTTTGAGTCTGCTGCGTCTACCAATTTCGCCACCCGGGCGGCGCGCGAAAGGCGCGGATTGTGCCACAGCGCCCCTTGGGGAAGGAGCAGCGCTCCCTACAATCTGCCGCCATGCAGACACCAGCAGAAATTTTCAAGGCCTACGACATTCGCGGCACGGTGCCGCGCACTCTGGATGAAGGCATCGCCGCCGCGCTTGGGCGTACGTTTGCCGGGCGTGTGCGTGCGTTGGGCGAGCGGCGCGTGGCGGTGGGGCGCGACGGGCGGCTGTCCAGCCCAGCGCTGGCGGGCGCGCTTGCCGCTGCGCTGGCAGAAAGCGGGTTGGAAGTCATTGATTTGGGGCAATGCACCACGCCCATGCTGTACTTCGCGTGCAGCACGCTGTGCGCCAGCGGCGTGCAGGTCACGGGCAGCCACAACCCGCCAGGTGACAACGGCTTCAAGCTGGTGCTGGGCGGGCGCGCCATCCACGGCGACGACATCCAGCAACTGCGCCGCGCCATTGAAGCGGAAGACTGGCGCGAGGAGGCCGGCGGCAGCCGCCGCGAGCACGACATCTTTCCGGACTATCTGGCGCGCATCAAGGGCGACATCCGCCTGGCACGCCCCATGCGCGTGGTGCTGGACTGCGGCAACGGCGTGGGCGGCGCCAGCGCACCTGCGGTGCTGCGCGCCATCGGCTGCGAGGTGCAGGAGCTGTTCTGCGAAATGGACGGCGCCTTTCCCAACCACCACCCCGACCCGTCGCGCCCGGAAAACCTGCGCGACGTGCAGCGCGCGCTGCAGGAGGGCGAGGCGGAAATCGGCCTGGCGCTGGACGGCGACGGCGACCGTCTCGGCGTCGTGACGAAAGACGGGCAGAGCATCGCCGCCGACCGCCAGCTCATGCTGCTGGCGCGCGACGTGCTGCAGCGCGTGCCGGGCGGCACTGTGGTGTATGACGTGAAGTGCTCGCAGCGGCTGGCGCAGGCCATACGTGAAGCGGGCGGCGCGCCGCTGATGCACAAGACGGGGCACTCGCTGGTCAAAGCGAAGATGGCCGAAGTGGGCGCGCCGCTTGGCGGCGAGATGAGCGGGCACATCTTTTTCAAGGAGCGCTGGCTGGGCTTTGACGACGGCACCTACGCCGCCTGCCGCCTGCTGGAAATTCTGAGCCGCAGTGACGACGCCAGCGCCGTGCTGCGCGCGCTGCCCACAAGCTGCGCCACGCCCGAAATCAACCTGCGCTGCGCCGAGGGCGAACCGCACCGCCTGGCGGCTGAATTGCAAAAAGCCGCCGGCGCCTTTGCCGCGCCCGCCAGCGTGAGCACCATTGACGGTCTGCGCGTGGACTGGCCCGACGGCTTTGGCCTGATACGCGCCAGCAACACCACGCCGCAGCTTGTGCTGCGCTTTGAGGGGCACACGCCGCAGGCGCTCTCGCGCATCCGCGCCGACATGCTCGCGCTGCTGGACACAGTCAAGCCCGGCGCGGCGGCGCAGTGCGCGTAATGCCTTGACTGCGGTACCAACCCGCTCCTTGCGCGCAGGGCTGGAATATGGTAGTGGCGCACTCTTGTACCCCCCCCCCCCCCCCCCAA
>ONTY01000201.1:0-3888 GCA_900320815.1 uncultured Pseudomonadota bacterium | reverse complement strand
CCCCCCCCCCCCCCCCCAAGGGAGCAGGTTGGATGGGCAGCGGCACTGGCTCTTGCGCTGCTGTGGCTGTTCATAAGTTTCCCCGTATTTGGGCGGCAGGTCGGATGGCACGATTATTTTTTCCACCTGCAGCGCATCACTTCGCTGGCACAGGCGCTGGCATATGAATATCCGGTGTATTTGTACCCGGGATTTTCGCGTGAATATGGCTACCCGCTAGGCATTTTCTACGGCGATACATTCCTGTATCCGTTCGCCTGGCTGGTGCGCCTTGAATGGGCTACGCCACTGGATGCGCTGCGGCTGTATGTGCTCTACCGCAACGCGGCGCTGCTGGCAGTTTCCTTTTTCAGCTTCCGCCGCATATACAATGCCACCGGAGTTGCGCTGTTTGGCTGCGCACTTTATGCGGCATCCATCTGGCCGCTGAATAATGTATATGTCCGCTGCGCTGTGGGCGAGTATACGGCGATGGTGTTTCTGCCGCTGCTGGCAGCAGGCATGGCTGACATACGACGCGGGCGCGGAAAAAGTGGCGCATTGCTGCTGGCGGCAGGTTATGCGGGGCTGTTGCGCGCACAAATGATTGCATCGCTGCTTTCCAGCATCATACTGGCTTTGTACGTGCTGCTTGAATGGCGTGTGTTTTGGCGCTGGAATATGCTGAAGCCGCTGTTGGGCGCTGCCGGTCTGGCACTGCTGCTCAATGCCAGTTTCCTGGTGCCATGTACCGCATATTATGTTTCGGCACTGGTCAATGTAGCGCAACCAGGCACGCCGGAGGGCATGATTGAATCAGCCATGCGGCTGCACGGCACGGGTTTATCGCTGTGGCAAATGCTGGCGCTGGATTATGTTGTCATGAGTGGCGGAGGGAATAGATTGGCTGATGGGCGTGTCATGCCATATCAGGCCATGGGTGTGGGTGCAGCACTGATGGCGGCATTTGCTGTGGGTTTGGTGCTGCTGTGGTGGGCACGGGGCAATGGGCGTCGTGCTGCGCTCTTGCGCCCGCTGGGCGTGACGCTGCTGCTGGGTGAATATGCGCTGTGGCTCAGTTCTGCCTATTTTCCATGGCATTTTGTGGCAGAATATGCACCAGTGCTCTATCAAATCATGGGCGGAAAAATCCAGTTCGGGATGCGCTATACGACGATGGCACTTGTGCTGCTGACGCTGGCGGCTATGCACACAGTGCGGATGCTGGGGCGGCGACACGCTGCCAGTTTTGTGGCAGCAGTCTTGCTGCTGCTTTTTTCGCAAAGCGCGCAGTTTATGGCGCGCATCGACCGGGAAACGATTGTACGCAGCCATGGCACATGGAACATATTCACCATCAAGGACGACTGGCTCTACCGCCTCAAAGGTGCGAGGCTGCCGAAAAATGGGGAAGAGCGCCTTCTTTTTTCGCATAAAGAAAGGGCAGGGGAAGCGTGGATAAGCGATGTGCTACGTGCAGATTTTTTCTTTTCACTGCGCGCTAAAAATGCAACGGATGAGCCAGCATGGCTGGATTTTCCAGTATGGAATTATCCTGGATACCGCGCGGTGGACAGCGCCGGACAGTCCTTGAAAATCAAGGATGGCAGAAACCGCCGTGTGCGTGTGGTGCTGCCGCCGGGTTTTGAGAGCGCATTGACGCTGCGTTTTACGCCGCCGTGGCATTGGAGGGCAGCGTTTTGGGTGTCGCAGATCAGTGCCGTTGTGCTGATGCTGTGGCTGTCCGGCGTGTCCACCCGGCTGGCATATGCAAGAGTGCGTGTGCGCGCTTTTGCGCCAGGCGCGACCTTGCCTTGGTAGGGGAGAGGCGCTTCAGTGGCTGCGATGGACGCAGGCAATGGCTACATACTCCACATCTTCACGTTGCATTGCCTGCAATAATTGCGGGCAATCTAAGCATACCCATTGCATATCCGCTTGAAATGACACTTTCTCAACTGGCGTCAAAACAGTTTTGCAAACGGCAATATCCGAGTTTTCAGCAGCCATGGTGAGGGTGCATTCATGGCAAAAACAATTGCTGCACATCACTCAAAAAGTCAAAGCCGCGTGTTGTGGGCGCCCAGTGGCCGTTGTTTTCAGTCAGCCAGCCTTTGCGCTCGGCTTCGTGCAGCTTGGGCAATGCGGCGGAGGGTGGCAGGCCGCAACGGGTGCAAAAGTCGTGCAGATAAAAACCGCTTTTCAAACGCAGCGCACCGAGCATGTATTCAAAAGGCAAGTCTCGTAGCGACACTTGCCGTTCATTGTTCACTGGGGAGCCGGAAAGAGCAGCCTGCATATATTTTTCTGGCTGGCATGCCCTTTCTTGGCGGATGATGCGGTGCGTAAAGCTGATTTTACTGTGCGCCCCGGCGCCGATGCCAAGATAATCGCCAAATTGCCAGTAGTTGAGATTGTGCACGCACTGGCAGCCGCGCTGTGCCCAGGCGGATACTTCATAGCGCCGCAATCCTGCGGCGGCGCAGGCGGTGTCTGTGGCGTCCATCATGGCGCTGGCGGCATCATCACCCGGCATATTGGAGGGTGGATTTTTGGCAAAAGGCGTGCCTTCTTCCAGCGTCAATTGATAGGTGGACAGATGCGATGGTGCAAAGGCGAGGGCGGTTTTTAAATCATTTTCCCATTCCTGCAGGCTTTGCCCGGGCAGGGCATACATCAAATCAAGGTTGAATTGTTCAAAATGTTGCGCCGCTTCTTTTGCAGCGGCGCGCGCTTGCGCGCCGTCATGCGCGCGGCCAATGGCGGCAAGCAACTGGTCGTTGAAACTTTGCACACCAATCGACAGGCGTGTGACGCCGGCGGCGCGAAAGGCGGCAAAACGCGCTTGTTCAAATGTGCCCGGGTTGGCTTCGAGTGTGATTTCGCAGCCCGGCGCGCACGGCAGCAGGGCACGGGTAGTGCTTAAAAACTGCTCGATATGTTCAGGGCAAAACAGGCTTGGCGTGCCGCCCCCCATGAATATGCTGATGATGTGCCGCCCCCATACCAGTGGCAGGCAGGCTTCAATATCAGCCAGAAGTGCCTGCACATAGCGCGCCTGCTGCGCGGTGTTGTCTTGATCAGCGCGCTGCGGGTGCGAGTTGAAATCGCAATACGGACACTTTTTCAGACACCAGGGAAAATGTACGTACAGCGCCAGTGGGGGCAGTTCACGCAATTGCAGCGCACCGGCGCGCATATAGGGCGCAGCATCCAGCATTATGCAAACCAGTATTCGCGCATGAGTGCCAGCATGGCCTGCACGGCACGTCCCCGGTGGCTGTGCGCGTTTTTCACCTCTGGTGGCAACTCGGCGAAGGTGCAGCCAAAATTGGGAAGGAAAAACACCGGATCAAAGCCAAAACCACCAGTGCCGGTTTTCTCGTGTGTGATTTCGCCTTGCACGCGCCCGGTGGCCACCAGTGGCTCTGGGTCATTTTCATGGCGCAGCGCCACAAGAGTGCATACCATTGCAGCGCGGCGGTTTTTTTCGCCCTGCATATTCTGTAAAAGTGCGCGCACGTTGCCATCTTCGCCCGGGCAGCCGTTGTGTGCACCGTAATGCGCGGTATCTACGCCGGGCAGTCCGCCAAAGGTATCCACACATAATCCGGCATCGTCAGCGAGTGCGGGCAGGCCGCTGGCGCGTGCGGCGTGACGCGCTTTGGTGAGCGCGTTTTCTAAAAATGTGTGAAAGGGTTCTTCGGCTTCGGTGATGCCAAGCGCGCCCTGGCTGATGAGTTTCACACCCAGCGGCGCGAGCAGGGGACGAAGTTCAGTGAGTTTTCCCTGATTGTGGCTGGCGAGGACGAGCTGCATGATAAATACTCTGATATTAAATTGTTCATTGCCCGCAGAGTATGCGGGCAATAAACATATACCCTATTGTTTTAGCGTCCAAGCAGGTTG
>ONTY01000221.1 GCA_900320815.1 uncultured Pseudomonadota bacterium | reverse complement strand
TTGAGGGTGAGACCAGGAATTTAAGGTATGTACTTTTTTTTGTTTGGTTTCGGGCTCTGTTCGTTTATGTTCATCATTTTAATGACTCAATTTGTTGTTTCATAGCTTCCAGTTCTTCATCTGACAGGGCGGCGAGTTCCGGGCCGGTAATCAGATTGGCGTCGCCGTCTTTGGCGTTGTCCCACAGGTTGATTTGGCGGCCAATTTCCTTGGCGGTATTGGGTGTATCGCCTGTGACGATTTTGATATCGATACCCGCGCGTGTGCATTCAGTCACGGCAGCGGGTACGTCGTCGCGCACAGGGTCGGCAATGGCGGTGACGCCAAGGAATTGCAGACCGCTGGCGGCAAGGTTGCCTTCATCGTCGATGGCTTTTTCATCTTCGCCAAGGATTTTGTAGGCAAAACCGAGGGTGCGCATGGCCTGATTTTGAAACTCGCGCAGCTGTGTGTTTATGGCGTCCAGATTTTCAACGTCGCTGCACATGGCCAGCACGATTTCTGGGGCGCCTTTGACGTGCAGCACGTGCTGCCCATTGGCCGAGCGCACGGTGGATGCCATATATTTACGCAGGGTGGAGAAGGGGATTTCCCCGGTGCGCTGTGCCGCTGCCTGCACGGCTTTGTAATCGATGCCTTGTTCGCGCAGCCACAGCAGCAGCGCGCCTTCGGTGGGGTTGCCGATGGCGCTGGGTTTGTTGGGGTCGGCAAGGTCAAGCTCGGCGGTGCTGTTGCACGCCATTGCTTCTTTCACAAGCACGCTGGCGTCGTTATCTGCCAGTGTGGGGGTGGCGCCAAGGCTGGGGAAAACGGCGGTGCGCACACTCATGCGGTTTTGTGTGAGGGTGCCGGTTTTATCGGTGCAAATGACGGTGGTGGCGCCCATCGTTTCGCAGGCATGCATTTTGCGCACCAGATTATTGGTTTTGAGCATGCGGCGCATGCTGTATGCTAGGCTGAGCGTGACGGCCATTGGTAGCCCTTCGGGCACGGCGACAACCACCAGGGTGACGGCAATCATCAGCGTTTGCAGCAGGTAGGAGATAAAACCAACCCACTGGAACGGCGCGCTGCCGCTGAAATACATGATGAGGCGCCCGACGATAATCAGTGCGGCAAAGGCGTAGCTGGCTTTGGTAATCAAGTCACCCAGACCGTCGAGCTGCTCGTTGAGCGGGGTTTTGACGCTGTCATCAATTTGCGCAGCAACAAAAACCTTGCCACTTTCCGTTTTGTCGCCCACCGCCAGGACGCGGCATTTGCCGTGGCCTTCCATGACTTTGGTGCCGCGCATGACGTGGTTGGTGGGGAAGGTGGCTTCTTTGGAAAACTGCGCCGGGTCATGGCTTTTGCGGCACATCGGTTCGCCAGTCAGGGACGATTCGTCCACATTCATGGAGACGGCTTCGAGCAGCTCGGCGTCTGCCGGTATTTCTTCACCAGCGGCGAGCAGCACAATATCGCCCACAACCACATCTTTGCGTGGCACTTCCGTGACGTTACCGCTGCGGATGACGCGCACGGCTTCATCGTCATTGACCTGGTTGAGCAGGGAAAACTCCTTGTTGGCTTTCAGCTCAAAAATAAATGCCAGCCCGGTGGCCAGCAAAATAGCGATAAAGATACCGACGGGTTCAAAGAAAACGGCGCCGCCCTTGTCGGTGGCGAAGTATTCGTAGATTGAAATGCAGATAGACAGCGCGCCTGCGATGAGCAAGATGATGATGAGTGGGTCGTTGAATTTTTCCAGGTACTGTTTCCACAGCGGGTCTTTTTCCGGCGGGGTGAGGATATTGGCGCCGTGCGCTTTGCGACTGGCGATAACTTCTTCCTCGGTCAAGCCGGTGAGGGGGGGGTGCTGGTTTTCCATAACGTGCTCCAAGAGTGGTTTTGTTGAAAGGAAGGGTATCATTCTGCTGCCCGCACATGTTGCGGGCAGCGCGTGATTGATAGCGTGGGTATATGAATCTTTCAGGCTGCCGTGCGGGTGCATTTCCACGAAGGGGTGCGCGCGCGCTGTGCTGTTGTATGGCGCAAAGTATAGATGGTTGTTTCTTTGCACTTGTGGCAGTGCAAAACATGCCCCTGTATGTGAGGCATGACGGAAAGGGCGTGTATGATTGTGACACTTGTATTGCAGCAGTTTTGGGTGGTGGTGCACATGTATGATGCGAGGCTCTATGGCGCGCAATAACTGTCACAATTGCCGATGTTGCGGCAGTGGGCAACGCGGAGCTTTTTGCTGGAGCGTATCCGCGCTATGCCGCACTGCGGCGAAGCGTCGCAAACGCCCGCATGGCGGCTCCCTGGCACAGTGGAAGCGCACAGCCACATCAAGGTGGCCGAGGGTGTGGATGTGGTCATAGGGCTGGGGCGTGCAGGCTTGGTGCCCGCAGCAGTGCCGGAAAAGGCACAATACGAGGACATGAAAGATGGTTGACAATGCAGATTATGGAATATCTGAATATACTATTCATGGAGAACTGCTTCAAAACGTGCCGCAACCCACGCCGCCGCCGAGGCCATCCCGCCCTCGCTCCTCTCAGTTTTGAAGCGGTTTCGTAGGCAAGGGGCATGTGTGTGGTGGCAGAAAAGGAATCAACAATGCCAGTCAAACAAGCATTTAAACATGAACAGCAGAGGGTGCCAGTGAAAATCTGGACCGATGATGTGGATGAGGCGTCAAAAGAGCAGCTGGCGCGCATTGCGCAGCTGCCATTTGTGCATCACCATGTGGCCGCGATGCCAGATGTGCATTTGGGTATTGGGGCGACGATTGGCTCGGTGATTGCCACGGATGGCGCGATTATTCCGGCGGCGGTGGGTGTGGATTTGGGCTGCGGTATGGTGGCTGCGCGCCTGTCGCTGACTGCCAATGAGGTGGATGAAAAGGCGCTGCAAAAAGCATTTGACGGCATTACGCGCGCCGTGCCGGTGGGCAAGGCACAGCATCGTGACCAAGACGTGCTGGCGGATGCAGTGCGCCCCTTTGTGCAGCCACTGGAAGCAATGTGCCAAAAGCACCCGGATTTGCTGAAATCGTTTGGCAAGTTTTCAAAATGGATGAACCAGATGGGTACGCTGGGCGGCGGCAATCATTTTATTGAGGTGTGCCTGGATGAAAGTGGGCGCGTGTGGGTGATGCTGCATTCGGGCAGCCGGGGTATTGGCAATGCGCTGGCGAGTTATTTTATTGCGCTGGCGCGGCGCGATATGGAGCGCTGGCTGATTCAGCTGCCGCACCGCGATCTGGCGTATTTTCCGGAAGGTGCCGAGCACTTTGAGGATTACATGCAGGCGGTGTCTTGGGCGCAGGATTATGCACGGGTGAACCGTGAATGTATGCTGGCGCTGGTTTTGAAGGCGCTGGAAGGCTGCCTGCCGCTGTTTACTGTGACGGATGAGGTGGTGAATTGCCACCACAATTATGTGGCGCGCGAGCACCATTATGGAAAAAATGTGTGGGTCACGCGCAAGGGCGCGATTCGCGCACGTGTGGGCGATGTGGGCATCGTGCCCGGCAGCATGGGGGTCGGCGCATGAGCCGCACGGCGGCGCAAAAGGCATTTACTGAGGCAGATTTGCAAAAACAAACCGAGGGCGTGGTGTGCCGCAAAGATAGTGGTGTGATTGACGAAATTCCGGGCGCCTACAAGGATATTGACGAGGTTATGGCTAATCAAAGTGATTTGACCGAGGTGCTGCACACGCTCAAACAGATTGTGTGTGTGAAGGGCTGAATGGCCGGGGTAGGGCGGCGCGGGACTGCGCCTGCCCGTGCGCCCGTTGCCATTGCAGCACGCTCGCCCACAAGGGGCACCCCTACAGGGTGGGTATTTTTTTGCGTCAATGCCGCTTAACAGCGCCGGCACGCTGCGAGTATGAATTGGGAAGAAGCATGAAAGGGTGTAAGCGGGAGGTCATGCAATTGGGGAGGGTATAGCGCGCCAGAGAGAGACAGGCACAATACGGAGTGCACAGTGCGGGGGCGCGTTGTGCGCTTTTGTGTTTTTTGGCTCTTTTTTGTGAGAAAGGCATGAGCGATGTCTGAGGTGAGTTTGCCGCGTTTTTCTGTGCTCAGTGGCGATAATTCGTTGCCTTTGGTTGATACTGCGCCAATGCAGGCGGCATTGCAGATGCCGGCTGCATTGGCGCAGCAGCCGGGTTTTGCGCGTGTTTTTGTGCCGGGACGTGTGACGCTGGGACTGGTGGCGCCGTTCAAAGGTTATCCGGATAGCCCGCTGCCTGATGCTTCGGATATGTGTGAATTGGCGCAATTGGCCGATGAATTGGGTTTTGCGGCGCTGTGGGTGCGCGATGTGCCGTTTTTTGACCCGGCGTTTGGCGATGTGGGGCAGGGGCTGGATGCGCTGGTGACGTTGGGCTTGCTGGCGGCGCGCACGCGGCATATTGCATTGGGCACGGCGGGGTTGGTGGCGCCGCTGCGCTCGCCGGTGCATGTGGCCAAGGCGGCGGCGAGTGTGGCACTGATGACGGGCGGGCGGTTTGTGCTGGGGTTGTCCAGCGGTGATAGGCCAGTGGAGTATCCGGCATTTGGCGTGGATTTTGAGCACCGTGCGGGGGTGTTTCGCGAGGCGTGGACTATGGTGCGCGCGCTCACGCAGCAGTCGTTTCCGAAGTTTGCGAGCGAGTATTTTGGGCAGCTCAATGGCGCTGTTGATATGGTGCCCAAGCCGGCGGCACGGCTGCCGATGGTGGCGATTGGCCGTGCACGGCAGCAATTGCAATGGCTGGCGCGCGAGAGCGACGCCTGGATTTGGCACGGTGTGAATCCGGCAGATACCGGGCGCATTGTGCAGACGCTGACAGCGATGGGCGATGGCAAAACTTGGCATCCGTTTGGTTATGCGAATTTTGTGGAACTGGATGAAAATCCGGCAGCGCCGGCGCAACTGTTCAATAACATTTATTTGCGTGGCGGCTCGCGCAGCATGGCGCAGTTTTGGCGCGAGCAAGGCGCGCAGGGGCTGGCGCATGTGGTGATTAATTTGAAGCCTACGCGCCGCCCGGCGGTGGAGGTGCTGCACGATTTGGCAGAAAATGTGCTGCCTGTGCTGACTCAGGATTAATGCGGGAATAAAAAAGCGCCGCTTGCCGGGGAGGGCAGGCGGCGCTTTTTTGTGCTCGCACCCGTGTGCTGCGCCATGTCGCGGTTACTCATGCTCTGACCGAGGAGGGTGCGCAGTTGCAGTTGCCGCTGCCGGTGCGAGAGTGTCTTTCAGCGGCAGTGCGAGGATGATGGCGGCGATTCAGCCGCCGCGCCCAGAGGCGCGGTTGAGGAGCTGGACGGTTTCCGAGTGCCCGCCTTGCTCGGCCAGCAGCACGGCGGTGGTGCCGTCTTCGGCGTGGGTGTAGGGGTCGGCGCCGGCGCGCAGCAGGCTGGCGGCGCAGCGTGTGTGACCGGCGGCGGCGGCGCTCATGAGCGCGGTGTGGCCGATGGCGTTGGCAGCGTGCGGGTCGGCGCCGGCGGCCAGCAGTGCGTGCAGCGTGCCGCTGTGCCCGCCGGCGGCGGCGAGCATGAGGGGGGTGTGGCCGCTGATACTGGTGGCGTTGGGGTTGGCGCCGGCGGCCAGCAGCAGCCGGGCGGCGTTGCGGCGCCCGTGCCGGGCAGCAGCCATGAGGGGGGTGCGGCCAAGGTGGTCTGCGGCGTTTGCGTTGGCGCCTTCCTCCAGCAGGCGCTGCAGGCGTGGCACGTTGCCTTGGCGGGCGGCATGCAGCAGGGCATTGGTAGGGGTGTGGAGGGTGTGTTTGAGGGCGCGGCAGACGGCGGCAAACTGTCTGCGCTGCGCCTGCGAGCCGTTGTGTGCGAGGCGCGTGGCGATGTCAAGCGCAGTTTTGCCAGCCTGGTTTTGCGTGTTGGGGTTGGCGCCGCCTTGCAGCAGGGCATTGAGCACTGGCAGGCAGCCGGAGCGCACGCAGAGCATGAGGGCGGTGTTGCCGTCACGGCGGCGGGCGTTGGGGTTGGCGCCGGCAGCCAGCAGCGCCTGGAGCGCGCCGAGGTGTCCGCGCGCTGCGGCGTGCATGAGGGCGGTGGTGCCACGGGGGCGCGCCGTGTTGGGGTCGCTGCCGGCGGTCAGCAGCATGTGGACGGCGTCGGTTTGCCCGTTGATGGCGGCGAGCATGAGGGCGGTGGCGCCGTTGGCGTTGCTGGCGGCAAGGCGTGCGCCGCGGGTCAGCAGACGGCGCATGGCAGCAAGCTGCCCGTAGGTGGCGGCGACCATGAGAGGTGTTTCGCCGCTGGGAGCGGCGGCGTTGGGGTCAGCGATGCCCAGCAGGTAGTCAACGGCGCTTGGTCTGCCGTAGCACAGGGCGAAGATGAGTGGCGTGCACACGCGAGGGCCGCATACCTCGGGCGTGGGGTGCAGGGGCGCATCCACATCGGCGCCGCGTGTCAGCAGCAAGGTGATGAGGGCGGTGTTGCCCGTCCGGATGGCGATTTCCATCGGGCTACGCGCCACGTGCGGTATGGGTGTGTCGCTGCCGGCGCCGTGCGCGAGCAGCAGTTCGACGGCGGCGAGGTTGCCCGCGTCGCAGGCGGCCAGCAGCGGTGTGGTGGGGGTGCCGAACTTTTTGAAGGGGGAGTGGATGTCGGCGCCCCAGCCGATGAGGGCGCGCACGCACTCGGCGCCGCGCTGCGGCTCGCGTGCCTGGATGGCGCAACGCAGCGCGGTGTGCTCGTCGCAGTGTCTGGGGAAGGCGGAGCAGCTGTGCACCACAGCGTTTGCCCGTGCGCCGTGTGCCAGCAGCAGGCGGGCGCAGTCGGCGTGGCCGGCGCGGCAGGCGGCGTGCAGTGGCGGCCAGCCGCTGGCGTCGTGGGTGTTGACGTCGGCGCCAGCGGCCAGCAGGCGCGCGGCGATGGCGGTGTGCCCCATCTCGGCAGCGAGCACCAGGGCGCGGCGGTTAGAGAGCGGCTCCCACTGTCGTGCCCAGTCGCCGCCGCGCCAAATGCTGCGGAAGCTGGCGCTGGCGTCGGGGTCAGCGCCATGGGCGAGGGCGTGCGCAAGCAGCGCCTCGTCACCGCTGTGGCAGGCCGTCAGCAGCAGCGC
>ONTY01000275.1 GCA_900320815.1 uncultured Pseudomonadota bacterium | reverse complement strand
CGCCAGGGCGTGCTGCGCCGCATGCTGGAGGACATAGGCCGCTACGTGCTGCTGCAGGCAGCGCGGGCGCGCGGCGTGCAGCCCGACTGGGCAGATGACCGCTGGCAGGTGACCGCCGTGTTCCCCGAACTGGTGAGCCGCGACGTGAGCAAGTTTGCGGCGGCGCTGGCGCAGTTGACGACGAGCAGCATCCAGTTGATTGATGCCGGGCTGCTGACGCAGGAAAGCGCCCTCAAGATGATTGCGGACGTGGCGCAACGCTTTGGCCAGGACTTTGACGCCAAGCAGGAGCTGGAAGCAGCCAGATTAGAAAAAGCCGGGCGCGAAGCCGCAGCGGCGGCAGCCGACATGTTCACCAGCGCCCCTGGCGCCGTGGGAGGCACTGCATGAGCAGCCCGATTCCGGCGGGGCAGCACTTGTGCATGGTGCACATCACCGATGGCGAGGGCGCCACCGTGTGGAACGGGGCGCTGCTCACGCGCAGCCTGGGCGGCGCCTTTGCCTGGGCAAGAGAACGCTGGCCCGATAGCCGGCTGCATGTGGCGGTGAACGGCAAAGAGGCTGCCGAGTGGCTGCGCCGGCTGCCCGAGGAGCAGCGCGCCGCGCAGCAGGCCAAGTGGCAGGCGGCGGGCATTCTTTAAATGGCACAGCCCCCTGGTCAATCAGACTACTGGCGCATCCGCATCACGGTAGATGAGGATGGGGCGCAGGCGCTGCCCAGCCGCAGCAGCCCCACAGCCGCGCAGCGCAAGGCGTTTGAGGATGAGGTGCAGCGCCACCTGGCCGAGTGCGGCGCCGCAGCGCGCGCCGCAAACCGCGAGGTGGAACTGGCCCTGCAGGATGCGCTGGCGGAAATTGACCGGCGCCTGGCCGCCCAGCCCGCTGACTGGCAGGCGTGGCACCTTGCAAAACTGCGCGCCCAGGTGACTGCTGCCTTGGGGCAAAGCGCCGAGGCGGCCAGCGGCGCGGTGCGCCGCGCATTGGAGCGCGCCGCCGCGCTTGGCGAGAGCTTTGTGCCCGACGCCCTTGGCGCCGCCGGTCAGCCAGTGGAGCGCATGGCCCCTGGGCTGTCAGCGGACGTGGTAGACAAGATTGCCAGCTTCTGCACCAGCCGCTTTTACGACATCAGCCAGCAGGCCGCCGCACAAATCAACGTGCAACTGGCGCGTGTGGTGCTGGGGGTGCAGACGCCCTTTGAGGCCACGCGCGCCATCCACCAGATGCTGGGGGCTGATGGGACAGCAATGGTGCGCGCGCGCCGCATTGTGAACACCGAAGTGGCGCGCGTGAACGCACTGGCGCAGCAGCGCAGCATGGAGCGCGCTGCAGAGAGCCTGCCGGATTTAAAAAAGCAGTGGCGGCGCAGCGGCAAGCTGCACAGCAGGGAGCACCACGACCGCATGGATGGCGCCGTGGTAGGCGTGCATGAGAAGTTCCGCGTGCCGCTACCAAACAAACCAGACAGCATGATGCTGCACCCGCTGGACCCGGATGCGCCCGCCGCGCAGTCCTACAACTGCGGCTGCACCTGCATTCCGTGGATGGAGGGGTGGCAGGTGATGCACCCGGGCCGCAAGCCGTTTGGCAAGCTGGAAAAAGAAATCGACCCACGCAAGGCGCGCGCCGATTCGCGCCATCCGCCAGAGCGCGGGGGCGTGGTGCCGCTGCCATCGCTGGCGCGCGCCGTCGTGCCGGAAGGCAAGTTTGGCTACCTGTTCCACGGGCACGATGTGGGGCAGCACAAGCAGCGCGTGTTCACCTCGGTGCTCGGCTTCACCAAGGACACTGCCGATGAGTTTTTCCGGCGGCTCCTGGCGTCTGTGGCGGCCGCTGACAAGGCGCACTTGGGGTCATTTGACAGACATGGCCAAAGGTATTGGCTTGAGACCGACATTGAAGGTATAAATGGGGCGACGATGACGGTGCGCTCCGCATGGATAGTGCGTGAACCTGGCAGGGCGCCCGAACTCACCTCCGCCATGCCATCCAGAAAACGCAAGAAGGGCGCAACATGACCACCACACACACCACCACCAGGCGCAAGCCGCGCTTTGCGCTGCATGACCGGGTGATGACCCGGTACGGGGAAGTGGGCACCATCGTTGATGGTTTACAGCCCCTATGAATACGAGGTGGCATTTGACGAGCCAGAGGAAACTGGAGAATGGTGCTTTGCCGTTCCTGATTCCTGCCTGTACCCATGTCACGAGGAGCAGCCGTAGGCGACATAAAAAAGCGCCCCACGCGGGCGCTTTTGTTTTGGGGAACAACAGCTAGCTGCGGGCGCGGATGTGCAGGTTTAACTGCTGTAACAACAAGACACAATAAGCTCGCTCAAACCTGTGGATAACTTATGGATAAGAAGTGGATAACTTTTTTGGTGGCGCGACATGTGGGCCATAAGATCGACACTTCAGTAAGTTTTGTGCGCTATCAAATCGGAAGCAAAACTTGGAGCAAGTCTTTGTTTTATATAGGTTTTACAGAACAGCTCTTAAAGTGCTCAAAAAAGAGGCGGAAGTGGGCCATAAGGATCGACACTTCCACACAAGCCCAACCAGCAAAAAATCTTGCAAAATCAATGAGTTACAACAATAAATTGATATGTTTCCAAGTACTCAATAAATCACCTCCCCACAGCCCCTCGGCAGCTATCGGCGCAGCATAGAAACGCTGCGTCAGTTCGTATTGCTCTTCACTGGTGAATGCGCTGCCGTCATAGTCGCGCAGCCATTCCTCCGTGCTCTGCTGCTCTGGCGTGGCCTTTGCGCGCCCTCGCCTTGCCTTGCCCGCCTGCGTTGCGGCGCTGCTCTGCGGGGCAGGAGGGGGCGTCAGTTGAAAGCCGTCCGGCTCAAACAGGTCTGCACTCATGCTGCACCCCCCTTCACGTCGCCAGCGTCGCGCGCCAGCGCGTCCTTGCTGGCGTGGCCGTCAGGGGCGTGCGGCTCATGCTGCTGCGCCCCCCATAGTTGCTGCAACTGGTGCAGTGCGCGCCGTACCTCACGGCGCTGCTGCTCTTCGCGCCAGCTTGCCGCTGATTGCGGTTTGCGATAAACTTTCATTTACTCTTCTTCTCCATATTCAATGGAATTACTGCAACGGGGCGCGGCATTTGCTGCGCCCCCTTTTTTTGGGCGCGGTATTCATACTGCCCCCACTGCCGCGCTGCCTGCCGCGCGTTTCTCGTGAAGTTGGCGCACAAGTTCACGCACTTCATCATTACTCTTTCCGGCTTTGCGCGCATCAATGACCGCCTGCACTTCGTTTGCCGGCCAGCGCACTGCACGCTGCCCCCATTTGAATTGGCGCGGGAAAATGCCGTCACGCATCCAGTTGTAGACAGTCTGTTTTGTCTTGAAACCCGCCAAGTGCATAACTTCGTCAATGCGATACAGGCGCGGCTCGTTTGCTGTTTCAGCCATGATTTTCAATCTCCCTGCGCTAG
>ONTY01000172.1 GCA_900320815.1 uncultured Pseudomonadota bacterium | reverse complement strand
CGAAGAGGCTGTATATACCTGCAGTAATATCAACTGAATGCCTGCATGTTGTGCCGGCAACAATTGAATACCCATCAAGCTACTGCAAGATGGCAAATACTCGTATGAATGATGCTCCAGTGCCAGCATTTTATACGGGTGACGCATTGATACCCATGCGCTCTATTGCTTTGTAGTACAGGGCAGCCACAAGGGCTGCCCCTACGAGGGAAAGCGCGCGCGGATGGCCGCTTCGATGCCGGCGGTGTCCAGCCCCTGCATGGCGCGCAGCGTCGCGGGGTCGCCGTGGTGGATGTAGGCATCGGGCAGGCCAAGCTGCAGCACGGGGCGCAGCAGGCGCATGGCGTTCAGGGCTTCGCACACGGCACTGCCGGCGCCGCCCATGATGGCGGCTTCTTCCAGCGTGACGATGCTCTCGTGCGCCTCGGCAACTTGTCGCAGCAATGCTTCGTCCAGTGGCTTGACCCAGCGCATGTTCACCAGCGTGGCGTCAAGGTGTTCGGCGGCGGGCAGCGCGTCGTGCAGCAGGGTGCCGAAGGCGAGGATGGCGATGCGTTTGCCTTCGCGCCGCACTTCGCCGCGCCCGTAGGGGAGCGCGTCCAGTCCGGGCAGGGGCAATTCGCCCACGCCGCTGCCGCGCGGGTAGCGCACAGCCACAGGATGGCTTTGCTGCCAGGCGGTGCTCAAAAGCTGGCGGCATTCGCGCGCGTCTGCGGGGCAGGCAAGGCCGATGCCTGGGATGCAGCGCAAATACGCAATGTCGTAGTTGCCGGCGTGGGTGGCGCCGTCGGCGCCGACGAGGCCGGCGCGGTCCACGGCAAAGACGATGGGCAAACCCTGCAAGGCTACGTCGTGGATGAATTGGTCGTAGGCGCGCTGCAAGAAGGTGGAGTAGATGGCGACGACGGGTTTCAGTCCCTCGCACGCCAGCCCGGCGGCAAAGGTGACGGCGTGCTGCTCGGCAATGCCCACGTCGTAGTAGCGTTTGGGAAAACGCTTGTGAAACTCCACGAGACCCGAGCCTTCACGCATGGCGGGGGTGATGGCGACGAGACGCTCGTCTTGCTGCGCCATGTCGCACAGCCACTGGCCAAACACCTGGGTGAAGGTGGGCTGTTTGGGCGCGGCGGAGGTGACGGGCACACTTTGCGCGGGGGGCGCTTCCACTTCTTCGGGCGCCTGCTCCGAGTGCATTTGCAGGCGGAAGGCGCCGGTGCCGTGGTAGCTGGTGGGGTCGTCTTCAGCGGGGGCGTAGCCCTTGCCCTTGCGCGTGACGATGTGCAGAAACTGCGGCCCTGCCTGCTGCGCCATGAGGGTGCGGATGTTTTCCAGCGTGGGGATGAGGGCGTCCAGGTCGTGCCCGTCAATGGGGCCGATGTAGTGGAAGCCGAAGTTTTCAAACAGCGTGCTGGGCGTGACCATGCCCTTGGCGCCTTGGCCCAGGCGCCGCGCGAGTTCCGCCAGCGGTGGGGGAACGCTTTCGCGTACCGTGCGGCTGACGGATTTGGCAGCGGCGTAAAAGCGCCCGCTCATCAGCTGCGCCAGGTAGCGGTTGAGCGCGCCCACGGGCGGACTGATGCTCATGTCGTTGTCGTTGAGGATGACGAGAAGGCGCGCGTCGCGTTCCACGCCGGCGTTGTTGAGCGCCTCAAACGCCATGCCGCCTGTCATGGCACCGTCGCCAATGACGGCGATGCAGCGCCGCGCGCTGCCCTGCTGGCGCGCAGCCAGCGCCATGCCCAGCGCCGCCGAGATGCTCGTCGATGAATGCGCGGTGCCAAAGGCGTCGTATTCGCTCTCGCTGCGCTTGGGAAAGCCGGACAGTCCGCCGAGTTGACGCAGCGTGCCCATGCGCTCGCGCCGCCCCGTCAAGATTTTGTGCGCGTAGCTCTGGTGCCCCACGTCCCAGACGATGCGGTCTTTGGGCGTGTCAAACACATAGTGCAGCGCCACGGCAATCTCCACAGCGCCAAGGCTGGCGCTCAGGTGCCCGCCCGTCTTGGCCACGGAGCGCAGCACGAATTGGCGCACTTCATCGGCAAGCTGGCGCAGCGCGGCACGCGGCAGGCGCCGCACGTCGGCGGGGAAGTGGATGCTGTCCAACAGCGTCAGGTCGTCATCGCTCATCGTGTGTCGTCCTTCAATGGTCGCGGCGCACCATCACCGCCGCCAGCGCCGCCAGCAGGCGCGTGTCTGTCAGGCCGCTGGATGAAAGCGCCACCAGTGCCTTGGCGTGCAGTTCAGTGGCAAGAGCGCGCGCCGCCTCCAGTCCAAGCAGCGAAACGTAGGTGGGCTTGCCGGCGGCGGCGTCTTTGCCCGCCGTCTTGCCCAGCGCGGCGTCGCTGCCCGTGACATCCAGCACGTCATCAATCACCTGGAATGCCAGCCCGATGGCGTCGCCATACGCGCCCAGCGCCGCCAGCACCTGCGCCGGAACCTGCGGCGCACACGCCGCGCCCATGAGCGGCGCCGCACGCAGCAGCGCGCCCGTTTTCAAGGCGTGCATGGCGCGCAACTGCGGCTCGCTGAGCTGCTGCCCCACGCTCGCCAAGTCCACCGCCTGCCCGCCCGCCATGCCCAGCGCACCAGCCGCGCGCGCCAGCAGGCTCACAAGCTGCGCCTGCATGGCGCCGTCCATGCCGGCTTCTTCATCTGGTGTGAGCAGTTCAAATGCCAGCGTCTGCAGCGCATCGCCCGCCAGCAGCGCCTGCGCCTGGCCGAATTTCACGTGCACCGTGGGCTGCCCACGGCGCAGCACATCGCCATCCATGCACGGCATGTCGTCGTGCACCAGCGAATAGGCATGAATGAGTTCCAACGCACACGCCGCGCGCAACGCTGCACCTGCGTTGCCGCCCACTGCCTCGCTGGCCGCCAGCGCCAGCAGCGCGCGCAGCCGTTTGCCACCGCCCAGCACGGCGTAGCGCATCGCCACGCCCAAGGCGCCGGGTGCGGTGGCAGGCACCCAGCCCGCGAGCGCCTGCTCCACACGCGCGCGCTGCATCTGCAGCCAGGCGGCAAATTCAGGGGATACGAAAAAATCTTCGGCGGCGCTCATAGCAGATCCTGCTCAGCGGCGCCCACGGGCACGCTGCCCCCGTCGAGGAGCTTGACTTGCTGCTGCACGGCGCTCAGGCACTCTTGGCAGTATTTGAGCAACACCGCACCCTTCTGATACTCGGCCAGCAACTCTTCCAGCGGCAACTGCCCGGCTTCCAGCCGCACCAGCAGCGCCTCAATCTGCTGCACGGCGTCGGCGTAATTGGCTGGCTTGGTAGAGGCGCTTTTGCGTGGCATGGGAACGAGGAAAGGGGAAAAGCGCGCGATTTTAGAGCCTGCCTTGCACACCTGTTTATCGCTTCATGGGCTGTGCGCGCCAAAAAACAGGGATGCGTCATCTGTTCTTCCCTCTCAAGTTTTTGTGCTTCATTTTTTAAAAGAGTTTTTCTTCGCTTGACTGCAACGCTTTTATTTCACCTTCAAAACTCTTGGATACAAATATGCGGCATGTCATTTCAGGCGAGTTTTGTTCGCTCCGGCCATCCTCCCGCTGCGCAGAAACGGGCACAGACATTGCATTTTCATATACCGTGTATATGTAACCAGCATTACCCGCAATATACGCCGGCAAACATCGCATACCCCATAGAACAACCATCGGGCGCTGTGCATGTCGCTCCTCTGGATTGAGAGGCACGAGCGCCCAAAGAGCACCCTTTCTGGCCGTGTTTAGTGCCGCTGCAACGGTGGCGGTGCCGCCAATTCGCCCCCATCATCTTCCTCTGGCAAAGGAGCGGCGATGCGATAGCGTTCCGCCGCCCAGTCGCCTAAGTCGCCCTGCTGGCAACGCTGGCTGCAAAAGGGGCGGTACGGATTGCTTGGGGCATAGAGGTTGGCCTTGCCACAGCGCGGGCAGCGGACGGTGCGCGCGGCAGGGGCTGTGTGCGCGCCGTTGTCGCTCATGCGCATAGCGCCAACTCCAGGGTTTGTTCGCTGCTATCGGGCTTCAAGCTGCCATCAGGCTGGGGGCGCAGCAGACGCACAGCAATCAACATGCGGTTGGCACTAATTTCTGGCACCAAGCCGCAGTTTTCGTCAATGTTCAGGCGCAACAGCTGAAAGGTGCTGCCTGGTGGGAGCATTTGCTGAAAATGCCCGCCATTTGCGATGACTTTCTGCGGCTGGCCGCTGTCGCGCAAGATGTGCAGCAGCAGCTTGATGGTGTGCGCCAGCGGTATCAGAGGAGCGACCCATTTCTGGATGTCGGCACGACGCAGCGCAGCAGGGCGCCGCTGCCACGCGTAGTAGACGGGCACGTCAAACTCACAGCTGCCCCCCGGGATGCTGCTGCGGTTGCGGAGTGTTTTGAGCCACTCGTGCCGCTCCAGCAGGTCGCTGCCGGGCTTGCCGCGCAGCGCACCAAGCTGCGCGGAGCATTCCTGCATTTGCGCCAGTACAGCGTTGAGCATGGACTCGGAGATGGCAGGGTTGCCACGCCAAGCCTCAATTTGCTTTTTTTGGCGATCAAGCTTTGAGCGCGTCGGGCTTGAGGTCGGTGCGGTTGGTGGTCTCAAGCAACTCGAACAGCGTCATCAACGCAAAGTGATGATCCAGCGCACTGTCACGCTGGATGAGCTGCTCAAGGCGCTCAAACAGGTGCCCAAGCCGCAAATAAGTGCGTATCCGCTCGTTGAGGGGATATTCGTAAAGAATCACAGGGCACGCAAAAGAAAGGCAGGCAGCGGGAAAAAGCTGTAAATCATAGTTCAAGAAGGGCGCGGCGCAGCGCGCGCGTCTGCGTGCGTAACTGTTCCAGCGTAGCGCCAGCACCGTTGTCAATCACGGCATCTGCCGCAGCAAGACGCCGCTCTCGCCCAGCCTGTGCCGCCAGCACAACTTCAATGTGTGCGCGCGGCCAGCCGCTGCGTGCCGCCACACGCGCTATTTGCTCTTCGCGCTCACAGTCAACGATGGCAACACAGTCAAGCTGTGCACGCCAAAGCCCTCCTGACTCAACGAGCAGCGGCACATCAAAAATGAGCAACCTGTTGCCCTGTTGTTGTGCCTGCTGCGCATGACGCCAGCTTTCCTGCATGACGATGGGATGGATGATGGCTTCCAACTGCTGCCGTGCGCCCGGGTCAGCGCACACCAACTCGCGCATCACAGCGCGGTCAAGTGCGCCTGTGGAGTCGATCACGTGTGCGCCAAAGGTTTGTCTGATGGCTGATATGGCACTGCCGCCTGCCGCAGTGACTGTGCGTGAAATGGCGTCAGCATCAATAACAGCAGCTGCACCTTCCTCTGCCAGCAACGCAGCTGCTGTGCTTTTGCCACTGCCGATGCCGCCAGTCAGCCCTAATCGAACGGGTATTGGCACAGTGCCTTGCATGAGTTGAAACGTTTTCCGCTCAAAGTGGGGGCAAATGCAGCGCACTCAAAATAGACTGGGCACCAAAAATCATTGCCGTCAGTCCAGCCAGTGCCAGAAATGGGCCAAAGGGTACAACCCCGCCAGAACGCAATTTATGGCTAAATTTCAGAACAATACCAACGAAAGCCCCAATGACAGAAGCCATAAGAATAATAGGCACCAGCGCCTGCCAGCCAAACCAGGCACCCAGTGCGGCAAAGAGTTTGAAGTCACCATACCCCATCCCTTCTTTACCCGTAACCAGTTTGAATGCCCAATACACCAGCCATAGAGATAAATAACCAGCCATTGCCCCCCACACAGCATCTGCGAGCGGCACTCCCGTCCAGCCGAGTGAGGCGGCCAGCAAACCCACCCAAAGCAGTGGCAGTGTTAAATCATCGGGCAGCAGCGTGGTGTCCCAGTCAATCATGGTCATGGCGAGCAGCATGGCAGAAAACAGGCACCACACAGCCGCATTCCAGCCTAGCCCCCATCTCCAGCCGCACCATGCAAAAAGCACCCCAGTTGCCAGCTCTATGAGTGGGTAACGCGCGCTAATAGATGCCGAGCACGATGAACAGCGCCCGCGCAGCACCAGCCAGCTTGCTAGAGGAATATTTTCGTACCAGCGGATTTGATGGCCGCACGAAGTGCAATG
>ONTY01000068.1 GCA_900320815.1 uncultured Pseudomonadota bacterium | reverse complement strand
GGGCTCGATGATGCAGCAGTCGCCCTCGTGGACTTCCACCACGCTGCCGTCGCCTGTCAAGAAGGCGGCGTGCACAGCAGCGCCTGGGTAGATGGTTTGCACGGCGGCGCGATAGCGCGCGAGTTGGGCGGCCAAACCGGGGCGCTTTTCCGGGTGGTGGGCGCTTTTGTAGTCCAGCACCCACCAGGCGCCGTCTTTGCGCTGCACAAGGCGGTCGATGCGCAGCATGTGGCCGCCGTGGGTGAGTTCAATTTCGTCAAAGGCTTGTTCGAGTTGCGCGGCGTCCCAGCCCCAAGCGCCGGCGCCGTGCAGGATGCGGCTGGCGGTGCTGTGGGCGCGTTCGAGTTGCGCGTCGCTCAAAGTAAAACGCTGCTGCACACGCGCGAGCTGGCTGGCGCTCCATGCGCCCGCTTTGCCTGCTTCACCGGTGCTGGTCGCTGCGTGCTCGAGCAGCCAGTGCATGGCTTGGCCGATGCGGCTGTCGGCGCTGTCGGCTTCTTTTTTGCTTGCTTCTTGCGGCGCTTCGGGTGCCGTGGGCACGTTGATGGCAGGCATGCGCTGCAGATCGAACGAGGCGCCGCCGCCGCGCTGCGACTGGGCGTCAGGCGCTGGGGTGTCTTCTTCCTCCTCCGGCACGGGCAGTTCGGTCGCGTAGGGCGCCAGGCGCTCCCACCATGTGCCTTGGGTGCGAGGGGCAATAGACTGGATGGCCGAGAGGGTGAGGCTGTGCGCGGCGCGCGTGGCGGCAACGTAGAGGATGTTGAGTTCTTCGCGTGCGGCAGTGGCTTGCTCTTGCGCCCACAGCGGCTGCAGGCTGGGCGCGAGGTGGCGGGCACCAGCGGTAAAGGCGAGGGTGGCGGGGCTGCGGCTGTCGGCAGGCCAGTCAAGCAGGGCGGCGGGTTCGCCGTCGCTGTTTTTGGGCTGGGCGTGGGCGGAGAGCAGGAGCACATGCCTGGCTTCCAGTCCCTTGGCGCCGTGCACGGTGAGCAGGCGCACGGCGCTGCTGGCAGGCACCGAGGGCGCTGGAGGACTGGCGCGGCGGGCTTCGCGCAGCCAGTGCCAGGCCGAGAGGTGCCGCCCGCCCTGCGCGGCAAGAGCCAGCGCCAGCAGCGCGTGCAGCTGCGCGCAGCTGGCCAGGCGCTCGCTGGTGGGAGCGGCGGCGGCAAAGCGTTCCAGCGCGTCCAGCCCGCTGGCGTTTTTCTCGCTGAAGATGGCTTGCAGCGCGTCGTGCGGCGGCAGGTGAAGCAGCCAGTGCTGCCAGCGCATGAGCCGCGCGTGCAGTGCGGCGGCGCCTTCAATGGGGGCGGTTTTGAGGGCGTACAGCCAAGGCAGGCGACGGTGAGCAGGCGCTTTTTCTTCTTTGAGTATCTCTTCATTGCCTTGAACATTTGCCGGCAATGGAGCATCTTGTTGTTGGGTATATGAATCATGCCCGCTGGTGGCTGCATGGCGTGCCAGCGCCATCAGCGCCCCATCGTCCCAGCCAATGAGGGGGGATTTGAGCGCCTGCGCCAGCGCCAGGTTGTGCCCGGGGGAAAGCAGGGCGTCAACGAGTGCGAGCACGTCCAGCACCGCAGGCTGCTCGGCGAGATGCTGCTTTTGCGTGTGTTCGCTGGCGATGTCAAGGCGCCGCAGCTCCGCCTGCAGCACGCCAAGGCTCTCGTGTTTGCGCGCAAGCACCATGAGGTCTGTGAACGGCGTGCCAGCGGCGATGTGCGCGGCAATCCAGCGTGCGGCTTGCCGGCACTCGAGCGCCAGCAGGGTTTCTTCGGCCTGCTGGCACGGCTGCTCCAGGCTGTCGCGCCAGGGGGGGAGTTCGTCGGCGTCGTCCACCTCTTTTTTTGGGGGGCGCGGCAGCAGCGGCAGCTTGTAGACAGCGCCCTGCTCTTTTGACTCGCCGGTGTGCGCGACGTAGCCTGAAAACTCCTGCGCCGCCTGCGCCGCCAGCATGGCGCCATTCACGGCGCCCAGCACGGCGCGCGCATTGCGCCGCGTGTGCTGGCATGCCAGCACGCTGCCGGCAAAGGTGTCGGTGACGAACTGCTGCGCCGCGTCAAAGACTTTTGGCTCGGCACGGCGAAAGCGGTAGATGCTCTGCTTGGCGTCGCCCACGATGAAGAGCACCGGGCGCGTCGCATCGCCGCCGTAGCTCTCGAGCCAGGCGCGCAGCGCCTGCCACTGCAGCGGGTTGGTGTCCTGAAACTCGTCAATGAGCAAGTGGCGCACGCACTGGTCAATGCGCTCGAGCACGGCGGCGCTCAGTTGTTGCCCGCCGCTGCCCAGCAGCCGGTGCGCTGCCAGTTCCACGTCGGCCATGTCAATCCAGCCGCGCCGGCGCTTGAGCCGCCCGTACTCGCTTAGCATGGAGCGCAGCAGCCGCGTGATGCGCCCGTGATACAGGTGCGCAGCACGCTGGCGCTCGGCGCCACGCAGGTGCAGCACTTCATCCTGCGCGGCGTGCACGGCGGCCAGCCCTTGCAATTTGTCCGTGAACTTGCGCGGCTCGCCCTTTTGCGTGAACAGCGCCGCGTGCACACCCGCCCAGTCCGCCGCTGCCAGCGCCGCCGCCAGCGCCACGCCCTGCTTTTGCACCGCTGGCGTGCCCTGCCCCAGTGCCTGAGCCGCTTCCTGCAGCATGGCGCGCCCAGCGGGGCGCACCAGCAGCCAGTCGCTGGGCTTGTCTACGCCGGCCAAATGGGGAAACACTTCCTGGAAGTCGGGCACCGCCGCGTCCACCACACCCGCCTCGTCGGCCAGCACAAACTCCGCGCGTCGCGCCAGTGCCCCCTCCAGCGCCGCGCGTGTCGTCGCCGCCCCGTGCGCGGCCACCAGCGCGCAATAGTCTGCGCGCAGCGCCTCATCGCCCACCACGCGGCGCAGCCACGGCTGCCAGAGCGCAGCAATTGCCGCTGCGTCCTCTTCAATCAATTCATAGGAAGCAGGCAGCCCCAGCGCCTCCACCACGCCCAGCGGGGCGCCGCGCAGCAGGCTGATGAACCAGGAGTGAAAGGTGCAAATCTGCACCTCGCGCCCGCTCTCCAGCAGCTGCGCGTAGAGCGCGCGTAAGGCAGGTGCGGCGGCCTGCGCCTCATCTGCCGTCATGCCGCGCGCCGTCAGCTCTGCGGCCAGCGTGGCGTCGTCCGGCGCGCGTGCCCAGCCCTCAAGCCACTGATACAGGCGCTCGCGCATCTCGGCGGCTGCGCGTCGCGTGAAGGTGATGGCCAGGATGTGCTCTGGCCGGGTGCCCGCCAGCAGCGCCCGCACGATGCGCGAGACCAGCATCCACGTCTTGCCCGCGCCCGCGCAGGCACTCACCGCCACGCTGCGCTGCGGCTGGCAGGCGGCGGCATAAAACGCCGCGCGCGTGCACGGCTGTCCGTCGCATTCATACGAAGGGGCGGGGGTGGCGGTGTTCTCGGTCATCTTCAAATACTCCTCGTATTTATGAGTTTATGCCCGCATAACATACGTGCTAGAAAGCATATACCTATGGATGCTCTGCGGTTTGGCAACAAAAAAGCCTCCCGGCAAGGGGAGGCTCTTCGCAAAGGACTTGGTGGATGCTGACGGTCTCGAACCGCCGACCTACGCCGTGTAAAGGCGCCGCTCTACCAACTGAGCTAAGCATCCATTGGCCACTGCTGCGGCTATTTGTTGAGTGAGTCTTTGAGCGCTTTGCCGGGGCGAAAACGCGGCACACGCGCGGCCTTGATTTTGATGGCGGCGTTGGTGCGCGGGTTGCGCCCCATGCGTGCGGCACGGCGCGTGACGCTGAACGTGCCAAAGCCCACCAGCGAAACACGCCCGCCTTCGCGCAGTGTGCTGCATACAGCGTCCATCGCAGCCTCCAAGGCGCGGGAGGCAGTGACTTTGGAGAGGCTGGCGTGCTCGGCGATGTATTCAATCAATTGCGTTTTGTTCATTGTGCAAATGTCCCAAGAAATGTCCCAAGGGCGGAGGAGCCTTGTGCAAAACCGGCGGGCATTCTAGACGCGCGCAAAAAGGGCGGTGTGTGCACCGTCAGCCGTGCTGCCTGGCGCGCTGGCGGATTTCGGGCAGCGCACGGCGCAGGTAATAGCACATGGACCACACAGTCAGCAGCGCCGCCGTCCACAGCAGCACGCGACCCCACAGGCGCGTGTCCACCACCCACAGCGCGCGCCCGTCGTAGAGCAAAAAGCCGATGGCCACCAGCTGCACCGTCGTTTTCACTTTTCCCAGCATGTGCACGGCAACGCTGGCGCTGGCGCCAATGCGCGCCATCCACTCGCGCAGGCTGGAGATGGCAATTTCGCGCGCCACGATGATGAGCGCGGCAAACACATCTGCACGCCCCAGGTGCACGAGCACCAGCATGCACGCGCACACCAGCACTTTGTCGGCAACGGGGTCAAGAAAGGCGCCGAAGGAGGAAACCTGGTTCAGCCGCCGCGCCAGATAGCCGTCTGCCCAGTCGGTCAAGGCAAAGACGATGAACATCACCGTGGCGGTCGAGTTGATGGTGCCCTGCTGCAGCGGCAGGTAGAACACAGCCACGATGAGCGGTATGGCGGCAATGCGCGCCCAAGTCAGCAGCGTTGGCACGGTGAAAAACATGATGGGCGCCAATTGTGCCGCGCACTGCGGCGGCGTGCGTGCAGGCTGCGCGGCACTGCATTGGCAGCAGAACGATGGGTATGACGTTATTGCCTGCAGGATATGCTGGTAAATAAATGTAAAAGTACAGGGTATCTGATACTTTTCTGCACCGGCTTTCAGCCCTCGCCCGCCACTGTCATGCGTTCAATGAGCACGCTGCCGCTGGTGAATGCGCCGCGCGTGTACTCGTCGGCGCCCACGGCCTGCACGCCGCGCAGCATCTCGCGCAGGTTGCCGGCAATCGTCACACCTTCCACGGGGTACGCGATGCGCCCGCCCTGCACCCAAAAGCCGCTGGCGCCGCGCGAGTAGTCGCCCGTGACCATGTTCACGCCATCACCGATGATCTCCGTCACCAGCAGGCCGCTGCCCATGCGCCCCAGCATGGCGTCAAACGTGTCGCCCGGCTGCGTGTGGCGTGAAGTCAGGCGCACGCAGCCCGTGGCGCCCGTGGCCTGCATACCCAGCTTGCGCGCCGAGTAGCTGCCCAGCACGTAGCCCTGCACGCGCCCAGCGTCAACAAGGCGGCGCGGCGCGAGCTGGATGCCCTCGCTGTCAAAGGGTGCGGAGCCAAAGGCGCGCGGCACCAGCGGGTCAGACGCAATGTCCAGATGCGCCGCGAGTGCCTCCTCGCCCAGACTGTCTTGCAAGAAACTCATGCGCCGGTGCAACGCCCCGCCGCTGATGGCGCTCAGCACGCAACTCAGCAACCCAAGCGCCAGCGGCGCCTCAAACAGCACCGGGCACTGCCGCGTGGCAAGCGGCTGCGCCCCCAGGCGCCGCAGCGCGCGCCGGGCGGCAACGCGCCCCACGTCTTCGGGCGAGGCAAGTTCTGCAGCGCAGCGCGCCGTGCTCGTCCACCAGTCGCGCTGCATGGCGCCGCTGTCATCTTTGGCAATGGGCACCACCGACAGCCCGTGCGATGAGCTGGCAAAGCCGCCGCGCAGCCCGTGCGTGTGCGCGGAGAAAAAGTGCTGCTGCCCCGTCCAGACGCTGGCGCCTTCGCTGTTGGTAATGCGCGCGTGTACAGCAAACGCCGCCTGCTCGGCGCGCTGTGCCAGCGCCAGCGCCTCGGCGCTACCAATCGTCCAGGGGTGGAACAAGTCCAGCGCCTGCGGCTGCACCGCGCCCTCAGCGTCTGCGCGCCAGACCAGCGCCGCATCAGGCAGACCGGCAGCCGGGTCCTCGGCGGTAAAGCGCGCAATGTCCCACGCCGCCTGCACCGTGCGCTGCACCGCAGCGGGCGAGAAGTCCGAGGTGTCGGCACTGCCGCTGCGCTGGCCCAGGTAGACGGTCACATCCAGCGATTTGCCCCGGTGGTGCTCGGCGGTCTCTGGCTCGCCGCAGCGCACCCCCACGCTCAGCCCAACGCTTTCATTGACGCTGGCCGCCGCGTCGCTGGCACCGAGTTTTGCCGCGTGCGCCAGCGCCATATCGACCAGCGCCTCAAACTGCGCCGGCGTATACGAAAAAACGCCCTCATGGGGCGCTGCTGCATTCATCGTTGTCTCTGCACTCATAGTGCGGCTCATCATAATGAGCCGCCATGCCCGCCACATCAGACACCCCAGAGCGCCCCAGCAAAACCGCGCGCAAGGCGCAAAGCCAGCACCTGCAAGACGCTGGCGTGCGTCTGCTGACATTGCCCGCCGCGCAGCTGGCCGCGCTGCACCTGCCAGAGCGCCTGCTGGGCGCCCTTGACGAAGCGCGCCGCATCACGCACCGCGAGGGGCTGCGGCGCCAGCGCCAGTTCATCGGGCGCCTCATGCGCCAGCTGGATGAGGCGCAGCTTGCCGCCATCAGCGCCACGTTTGAAGCGCGCGACGCCACCAGCGCCGCCGCCGCTGCACTGCAGCACGCAGCCGAGCACTGGAGAGCGCGCCTGCTGGACGGCGGCGACGCCGCCCTGCACGAGTGGCTGACCCAACACCCCGCCAGCGATGCGCAGCGCCTGCGCGCCCTGCTGCGGCAGGCGCGCAAAGACGCCGCCGCCAGCACCGCATCACCGCCGCAGCGCCGCGCGTGGCGCGCACTGTTCCGCCTGCTGCGCGAGGAGCTGGGAGGAGAAAGCGCCTAGAACTCTCTGAAGCTATCTTCCAGTATCCCTACATTGCCGGTATAAAAAGCCGGCAATCAAATACATATCTTTGGAGTATACGGCCATCAATAAATACCCATTGATGACATGCATCATCACCGGCATCTTATGC
>ONTY01000186.1 GCA_900320815.1 uncultured Pseudomonadota bacterium | reverse complement strand
GCGTTTCGCCAAAAATCACTTCTGTGAAAACTGCATCGCACAAGGGGCCGGAGATGGTGCTGTCTGTCAGCGGCGGCACTTGCTGCGGGACTGCCGGCTGCGGAGGCGCACTGCTGCACGCCGCCAGCGCAAAGGCGCAGATGCCGGCGGCGGCGCGCGCCAGTGGGCGATGGGCGGCGGAGAGGTGGGGGCAGGGCAGAGTGGGCATGTTTGAGAAGAAGGCAGCGACAGATGCGAGGCGGCGCAGTGTAGGCGCCGCACCTGCAGCATTCCGGCAGGGAGCGCATGGGTATATTCGCCCCCATGCTTGAAACGTATGTCCGTCAACGCTTTGCGCGCAGCGCCGATGCCTTGGGGCAGTGTGCCGCGCCGCTGGCGTCGCCTATTGCGGCGGCTGCCGAGGCGCTGCTGGAGTGCGTGACCAGCGGCGGCAAAGTGCTGGCGTGCGGCAATGGCGCTTCTGGCGCATTGGCGCATTACACAGCGGCGCTGCTGGTTGGCGGCTTGGAGCGCGAACGCCCGGCGCTGCCGGCGCTGGCCTTGGGGGCAAGTGCCGTGCGCGGCGGCTGGGCGGATGTGTTCGCCGCCCAAGTGCGCGCGCTGGGTCAGGCGGGCGATGCGCTGCTGCTGCTCAGTGCCGGCGCCAGCGCGCAAGCCAATCTGGTGCAAGCCGCGCAGCAGGCGCATGAGCGCGAGATGTGCGTCATCGCCCTCACAGCCGCTGGTGGCGGGGCACTGGCGCAGGCGCTGCTGGAGGGCGATGTACTCATTGAAGCGCCCCCCGGCGGCGTGGCTGCGGTGCACGAAGCACACCTGCTGGCGCTCCATGCCATGTGCGCCGCGCTGGACCAGCTCCTGCTGGGCGAGGAGCTGCTTGGCGAGGAAAGCAGCACCGCCAGCCTTTGAACAACCTGTCAACCACCACCATGATTCATACCGCCATGTCCCTACCTTTTTGCCATACCCCCTCAATACTGCCTCGTCTTGCAGCCCGCGTGGCGTGTCTGGCTCTGGCTACCCTTGCCACTATTGCTGCCTTGGGCGGCTGCATGGGCGCCGCCGTTGTTGGCGGCTCAGCGGGCGCGGGCACGCTGCTTGTCAACGGCGACCGCCGCAGCAGCGAAACCGCCCAAGCCGACCGCACCCTTGAAAGCGCCGCAGAAAAATCGCTGGAAGCCGCGCTGGCTGGCCGCGGACACGTCAACGTCACCAGCTACTTCCAGCGCCTGCTGCTTACCGGTGAAGTGTTGAGCGAAGCCGACCGACAACTTGCCGAGCAAACCGTGCGCGCCGCCGCCAGCAGCGCCGTATCTGTGCACAACGAACTGGCCGTGATGGCGGGCAGCGGCGTCATCGACCGCTCTGGCGACGCCCTGATTACCAGCAAAGTGAAAACGCGCCTGCTCAACCAAAACGGCGTGCCCTCCCGCGCCATCAAAGTCGTCACCGAACGCGGCACCACCTACCTCATGGGCCGGCTGACCGCCGCCGAGGCTGACCTGGCCACCGAAGCTGCCCGCACCACCGACGGCGTGCAACGTGTGGTGCGCATCTTTGACTTGATTGCCGAGCAGCCTGCCGGTGGCGTGGACGGCGTCATCACCCCTCTAGGCGGGCAAACCACTCCCGCGCCCCTGCCTGCGGCCATGCCCGCGCCTGGTGCCATCGGCGCCGTGCAAACGCACCCCGTGGTGCAAACCCCCGTTGTCGTGCAGCCCTCCGCTGCCCCCCTTGAAGTGCAGACTCTGCCGCCAGCACAATAGGGAGAGAGAATCAAACAGTTTGGTCATGTGGCTGCCGGTAAAAAGCCCCCCTGCGTCGTCACCTTTGCGCTACGCCCACAGGGCACTGGCTGAATGGGGCAGGCAATATGCGGCGTAGAAAGAAAATAATTCGCTGCCCAAATCCAATGAAATGGCGCTGCGCCGCCAGATCAATGCCATCAAGCGGCAAGAGTTTCCCCGGATGCTGCGCATTACCAAATGCGCCCTGCAAATGGTTATCAAACAGCTTGGCGCTGCCTTCAAAAACTTCTTTGCTGGCCGCGCCTGCTCTCCGCACTTTGCTGGAAAAATCATGTCCACCACCATTTCCAAGCGTGCTGGGCGCAGCAGAGTGCCGCCGCGCGCCCGCTGGATGAATACCGCGCGCTGCAAAACGCTGCCAGCGACCAGCAGCGCGAAGCACGCCGCTTTGCCGCTGGCGCGCTGACCGCGCCGCAGCAGCAGCCCGGTGCTGCTGCACAGAACGAGACCGAGGGCGCTGCTGCACCACAGGATGTGCAAGCGGCGCTGTCGGACAATACCGGCAGCAATGCCGCGCCATCGCCGGCAAGCGATGCGGGCATAGAAGGCAATACTGCCATAAATGCGTAACGAAGATAACGGCGCAGCAGCTGTCCGATATGAGGCGCAGGGCTGTAGTGCTGGAGGACATGACGAGGTTCGTTGGCTCCCTCAACCGCATAATTGGCCTCGCTGAGTTGCCTGGTGGAATAGGGCTGCCAAGTCTTGTGAGCAGAGTAACAGGCAAGAAGCCGTTTGCTTCGCGCGTGAGGAATATCGCGGCGTTGCGGCAGGTGGACAAACGCCGGCAGCGCCCTCCGCGCCGCAGCAAGCGGGCGCGGACACGAGTCTGGACGATATTCGCGCGCAGCAGCGCTGCGCCTCGCCGGCCAGCTTGACGAGATTGAACGCCTGCACGCTGCAATGCAGCGCGAGCGGCAGCGCGATGCGCTGGACGCGCAGATCAATACGCTCACGCAGCAGATGGCGTGGACGAATACGTCCGTGCTGCGGCAGGCGCTGGCCAATGCCGCGCCCGGCAGCGCCAGCAGCATTGCCTTGCAGTGCGCCATTGGAATGCGTGTGGACGGCGAGCCGAAGGCAGCGACCAGACTGGGCAAGATTGGTGAGAAGCTGCGAGCAGCCGCCGCCGAGTTGGTGCGCCGCACGATGACGCAGGCAGAAATTGATGGCGTGCTGACCATCAGCGACTGGTTTGGTGGTGGCGACGCATATTCCACTGCGCTGGCAAACACGATATTCAAGAATGTGCGCGAGATTCGCATCAACGAATATGCGCCCGTGCGCCGCCAGCGCATCCAGTACATGCTGGAGCATGGCGCTGACTTTGCGCGTGACTTTGTGACGCGCGCCCAAGGAGAAATTGCCAGCGCCAATGAAATCCTCACCGCATTGCTGGAGACGGAGCTTGGCAAGGGCAACGAGAAACAGAAAACCAGCGTTCTCAACTCCTTCTCGTGGCTCAAAGACCTGATTGGCAACTTTTTTGATGCCGAGGGCAAGGATGGCCGCGCCGCTATGCTGGATGACCTTTTCACCACGCCGACAAAGATAGGAGAGCGCCATGAACAGCTTGGAATCCATACGCCAAGAAGGGCTGCGCATCATTCAGGAATACGACAACGACCCCAATACGCCAGAGGTTATGAAGCCGACGCCGGAGGGCGCGTCGCTTGGGCTGGCAATGCTGATGGCCAACGATGGGCGAGACCCGCTGCCGATTCCGTTGGGGAACGTGGTGGTGCTGTTCCCGAGGGAACAGTGGCCAGAAGGTCTGGACGAGTTGGTGGACAGGGCGATAGACGGCCTGCCGCTGGAGTCACCAGCAGCGCCAGCGGCTCGCAGGCCGCCTACAGCACTGTGAACGAGGCGCAGGCGGCGGCGACGTGGCGCGATATTGGCGCGCCGCAGCGCACGCACTGGCTGGAGCAGGCGGGCGCGGATAGCCGCCTTGCCGCGCGTGCGTGGGGCGTGCATATGTTCATCTCCGGCTTCATAAGCCGGTGTTCAAATGATGCTGTGAACAGTATTGTGTTGTTCAAACGATACTGTTCAATATGTCACTCCATTGCCGGCTTATGTTGCCGGTGATGAAGCAATACCCGTTGATTATTGAAGATGTGTCTGCTGATTTGCTGGAAAAGGCAGAGCCGATAATTACAAATGACACCTATGCAATTTTCTGTCACAGCATGGGAGTGCTTTGCTGTATGGAATTTATCAGACAGGCTCTTGAAAAAAATCTGCCTGCACCTGTTCATGTATTTATTTCAGGACGATATGCACCTGACGGAAGTTACTTTGGCAATGTTGATGATTATACAGACGAGGGCATTGTAAACTTCTATGTACAAAAAGGACTGATGCAGAAATCAGCAACAACAGATGAAAAGCTGAACGTTAAGAATAATATATA
>ONTY01000166.1 GCA_900320815.1 uncultured Pseudomonadota bacterium | reverse complement strand
ACGCCGCCGCGCCCCCTCTCTCTGTCTTGTTGCCCACCGCGCAGCCGCACGCTTCTGGATGCCTACCACCACTTCCTCGCACATTCCAGCAGACAGCGCCGCACACATCGACGCCTTTGCCAACGCGCTCTGGCTCGAAGACGGCCTCGCCGAAAACTCCCTTGCCGCCTACCGGCGCGACTTGCGCCTGCTCGCCGCCTGGCTTGCCGGGCAAGATGGCGCTCCCTCGCTGCTGGCCGCGCAGCCCGAGCAGCTGCACGCCTACTTTGCGGCGCGCGCCGACGGCAAACCCAGTTCCGCCAACCGGCGTCTGGCGGCGCTGCGGCGCTTTTACCGCTGGGCGCTGCGCGAAAAGCTCATTGACGCCGACCCGACGCTGCAGCTGCTGCCGGCCAAAAGCGCTGCGCGCGTGCCCAAAACCATGAGCGAGGCGCAAGTCGATGCTCTCCTCGCCGCGCCCGACACCTCCACCCCCCTGGGCATCCGCGACCGCGCCATGCTCGAGCTCATGTACGCCAGCGGAGTGCGCGTGAGCGAACTCACTGCTTTGCTGCTGGGCGACCTCTCGCCCAACGAAAACGTGCTGCGTGTGCAGGGCAAAGGCAGCAAGCAGCGCCTGGTGCCCTTTGGCGAAGAAGCACGCTACTGGCTCGATTGCTACGTGCGCGGCGGCGCGCGCGCGCAATTGCTTGGCGCGCGGCAAGCGGCAGCTCTTTTTGTCAGCAGCAGCGGACGCACGCCCGGCGCCGCGCTCTCGCGTGGCATGTTCTGGCGCCTCATCAAACGCTATGCGCTGCAAATTGGCATGGGCGCGCCGCCCTCGCCGCACACGCTGCGCCATGCGTTCGCCACGCACCTGCTCAACCACGGCGCCGATTTGCGAACGGTGCAGGTGCTGCTCGGGCACGCCGATATTTCAACGACGACGATTTACACCCACGTCGCGCGCCAACGCCTCAAAGAGCTGCACGCCCAGCATCACCCGCGCGGGCAGGCGCTGCGGCGCAGCCCGTAGGGCGCAGGAAAAAACACACAGCAGGAAGATTCATATACCCATTATATGAACCACCCATTGCCGGCATATATTGCTGGCATTGTTGCTATACCCATTGAATCAAGCAGCTACATAAGGGCAATGCTGTAGCCCTCTGGCGCCAGAGCGTCGTCAATGTGCAACTCAATAGGCAAGCCGATGAACTCTTGCAGCGCCGCAAGGCGGGCACCCTCTTCGCCGCGTAGCAAATCAATGACGGCGCTGCCCGCACCTACGCGAAACGCTTGCGGGCGGAAACGCCGCGCCTCGCGCAGCACCTCGCGCAAGATGTCGTAGGCGACGGTGCGCGGCGTGCGAATGCGCCCACTGCCCTGGCAGTGCGGGCAGGGCTGGCACAGGCGCTGCGCCAGCGATTCGCTGGTGCGCTTGCGCGTCATCTCCACCAGCCCCAGCGCAGAAAAACCACCCACTTGCGTGCGCACATGGTCGTGCGCGAGGCAGCGGCGCAACTCCTCGAGCACCGCCTGGCGGTGCGCGTCGGTTTGCATATCAATGAAGTCAATGATGACGATGCCGCCGATGTTGCGCAGCCGCAGCTGGCGCGCAATGGCACGCGCCGCCTCCAAATTGGCGCGCAGCACGGTGTGCTCAAAGTTGCGCCCGCCCACAAAGGCGCCCGTGTTCACGTCCACCGTGGTGAGCGCCTCTGTCTGGTCAATGACCAGGTAGCCACCGCTTTTCAGCTCCACGCGCCGCCCCAGGGCACGGGTGGTTTCAATATCCACGTTGCCGAGGTCAAAAATGGGGCGCGCGCCCTCGTAGTGACGCAGGCGATCCAGCGCATCAGGCATGAAGTAGCGCGCGAAGTCGCGCAGCTTTTCATACTGCTGACGCGAGTCAACAAGGATGGCTTGCGTGTGCTCACCCACCAGGTCGCGCAGCACACGCTGCGGCAAGCTGAGCTCTTCGTGTAGCAGCCTAGGGGCGCTTTTTTGCTGTGCACCCTGAGCAATGCACGTCCACTGGCGGCGCAGATACGCAATGTCAGCGGCAAGTTCAGCGTCGCTGGCGCCTTCGGCGCTGGTGCGGATGATGAAACCACCGCTGCTGCCAGCAGCAGCGCCGCTCTCTTGCCCAGCGCTTTGCAACAAAGCAGCCAGGCGCCGGCGCAGCGCCTCGCGCTGCGTTGCGTCAATTTTTCTGGACACGCCAATGTGCCCGCCCTCCTGCGGCAAAAAGACCAGCAGCCGTCCAGCGACGCTGATTTGTGTGGCCAGCCGCGCGCCCTTGGTGCCAATGGCGTCTTTGACGACTTGCACCAGCAGCGTTTGCCCCTCAAACACCTGCTTTTCAATAGGGCGCAGCGGCAGCGCTGCCCGCGCACTGCGTGCTGCTGCCGGCTGCGGCGGCTGCCACAAGTCACTGACGTGCAAAAAGGCCGCGCGTGCCAGCCCAATGTCAATAAAGGCAGACTGCATCCCTGGCAGCACACGCGCCACGCGCCCCAAATAGATGTTGCCCACGTGCCCGCGCTCGCACTCGCGCTCAATGTGCAGCTCCTGCACCGCGCCATCCTCGAGCACAGCCACACGCGTCTCGTGCGGCGCCCAGTTGATGAGGATGTCTTGCAGCATGGGGAAGAAGGAGGAGATGGAGATGAAGATAGGCGAGGAAAAGCAAATTGTGCTCCGCCTGCCGCGCTACACCATCTCGGCGGGCGAAGGCAGCGTTCCGGCAGCACGCAGCAGTGCCGCCGTCTCGAACAGCGGCAGCCCCATCACGCCGCTGTAGCTGCCCGAGATGCGCTCGATGAACGTTGCCGCCCGCCCTTGCACCGCATACGCGCCCGCCTTGTCCAGCGGCTCGCCCGTGGCAACGTAGGCAGCAATCTCTGCGGTGGAAAGCGGAGCAAAGCGCACGCGCGAGCGGCTGAGCGCCTCGTGCGGCGGCGTGCCATCAGGCAGCCCCAGCGCCACAGCGGTGAGCACCGTGTGCTCCCGCCCCGCCAACTCGCCGAGCATCTGCACCGCCTCATGCGCATCGCGTGGTTTGCCATAGATGCGCTGTCCTAGTGCCACGCAAGTATCGGCACACAACACCGGCGCCACCGCAAAGCCGCGCGCCTGCAACTCATGCAGCGCCGCCGCCAGCTTGGCGCGCGCCACACGACGCACATAGCGTGCCGGCGCTTCGCCAGGCTTCTGCGCTTCCAGTGCCTCGGCCTCTGTGCCAAGCGCCAGCACAGTGTGCGGCACACCAATTTGCTCCAGAAGATGACGGCGACGGGGGCTTTGGGATGCAAGGTATAGCATGACAGAACTCAGGTAGTTGGCGTGCAGGGGCTGGCGTTATAATCGCGCGTTTTCCACGCCGGTTTAGCTCAGTTGGTAGAGCAACGCACTCGTAACGCGTAGGTCGTCAGTTCGAATCCGACAACCGGCACCACGAACAGGTAAAAAGCCGTCTAGCAAGGTCAAGCTAGGCGGCTTTTTTCATGGGCGAATCAGGCACTTGGCGTCTACCAAAGGTGATAGAAGTCTATTGACTGCAAACGTCAAAACGGGGAACATAGCGGGGAACGTGTTCCCATGCAAGCGGGGAACAAGACCGTAGGAGGTGTTCCCCGATGCTGACAGACAAGCAATGCCGCAACGCTAAATGCCCTGCCGACAAGAAGCGCGTGCGTCTGACCGATGCTCACGGCCTATACCTTGAAGTTTCCCCCGCTGGCAGCAAGCGATGGTTTCAGAAGCTGTACGTGGGCGGAAAGGACACGCGCATAGCCCTTGGCAGCTACCCCGCCGTGAGCTTGGCCGATGCGCGCAGCAAACAGGCGGAGGTAAAAGCGCAACGGGCGCAGAAGCTGAACCCCATTGCCGAGCGCCGCAAGGCGCAGGCGCAGCAGGTGCGCGGCGATACCTTCGCCACGGTGGCTGAAGAATGGTTTGCCAAGCAACAGGCATCATCGGCATGGGCGGATGGCGGCGGGCGCATCAGGCGCTTTTTGTCCGCCCTGCTGCCTGCCCTTGGCGCGCGCCCCATCGCAGAAATTGAACCGCCTGAACTGCTGGCCGTGCTACAGAAAACAGTAGCGCGGCAGGCGCTCGAAACGGCAGAACGCCAGCGGAACATGGCAAGCCAGATATGGCGCTACGGCATACAGACAGGGCGCGTGACGCGCGACATTGCCGCTGACTTGCGCGGCGCGCTGCCCAAGCCGCTCAAGCGCAACATGGCCGCCGTGATAACGCCGCAGGAACTCGCACCCATGCTGCGTGCCATTCGTGCCTACCAGAGCAAGCGCCTCCCCATCGTGCCCACGGCGCTGCAGCTTGCGCCGATGCTTTTTCAGAGGCCACGCAACCTGCGCCGAATGCGATGGGAGCAAATAGATTGGGAAAGCGCGACGTGGACGATTCCAAGCGCCGAAATGAAGCGCAGCAAAGAAGCCAAGATGAACGGCGCACCCCATATCGTGCCCCTGCCCCGCCAGGCGCTGACGCTGCTGGAGGCGCTGCGCCCGCTGACTGGCCGCCAAGACTGCGGCGGATGGGTGTTCCCCGGCGTGCGCCACATGGACAAACCCATATCGGAAAACACGATGAA
>ONTY01000202.1 GCA_900320815.1 uncultured Pseudomonadota bacterium | reverse complement strand
CTGGGAAAATCACCGTGCCCTGTTTGGTGCTGCCGGTTTCGAAATTGGCACCTACCGCTATTACGACGCCGCAGCACGTGGCATTGACTTTGAGGGCATGCTGGCTGACCTGAAAGCTGCCGCTCCTGGCACCATCGTTGTGCTGCACGCCTGCTGCCACAACCCCACTGGCTACGACCTCACCGCTGCGCAATGGGAGCAGGTGATTGCCACGGTGAAAGAAAAACAGCTCACCGCATTTTTGGATATGGCTTACCAAGGCTTTTCGCAGGGGCTGGAAGAAGATGGCGCCACGGTGCGGAAATTCGCTGCTGCTGGCCTGGCGTTTTTCGTTGCCACCTCGTTTAGCAAAAGTTTCTCGCTGTATGGCGAGCGCGTTGGTGCGCTGTCTGTGGTGTGCGAGAGCAAAGACGAAGCTGAGCGCGTAATGAGCCAGCTGAAAGTTGTCATTCGCGCCAATTACAGCAATCCGCCCACGCACGGCGCCACGATTGTTGCCACCGCACTGGCCAATCCAGAACTGCGCGCCCTGTGGGAAAAAGAACTTGGCGAAATGCGAGGCCGCATCAAAGCCATGCGCCAGCAGCTCGCTGACGGGTTGAAGGCCGCCGGCGCCAATATGGATTTTGTCGTGCAGCAAGTGGGCATGTTCAGCTACTCCGGGCTGTCAAAAGAACAAATGCTGCGCCTGCGCAGCGAGTTTGGCATCTACGGCACCGACAAAGGCCGCATTTGCGTCGCTGCCCTCAACAGCCGCAATATCGACTACGTGTGCCAATCCATTGCCAAAGTGCTCTAACGCACACTGGCAGGCCAACCAAAAAAGCCGCAGGCGCTGCGGCTTTTTTTATGCCCATTTCTGTACAGTCGGATATTTATAGGGGTATACATTGGTTGCCATCGTATCTTGCGGGCAGTCAACTGTTTACCTCATGGGTATTTGATGAACGAGTGTCGCTGCTGCGAATATCAATGATGACGTATTCCGAGCGTGTGCCGGTCTTGAATTTCACCGCCCAGTCTGACATGCCTGAGGTGACGATAAAGTCGGTATTTTTCCGGCGCTGGTGACCGTAGAGATTGTCGTTGTATTTTGACAGCCAGCGCCGCATGCCAATCATCTGCCCGCCATGCGTGTGGCCGGAGAGCACCAGGTCCACACCGGCGGCGGCTTCATTTTCATAATCAGTGGGCTGATGGTTGAGTGTGATGGCATAGGCGCTGGCAGATATTTTCTTTCTTAATTCCTGAATGCTCTGGCGACGGTAGCGCGCGTCTTGCCGCCCGATGATGGCGATGCCGTGAGCAGGAGTAGAAATCTCATCGCGCAGCACGACAACGTGGTTTTGCTGCAAGGCGCGCAGCAATTCATCGCCGCCAAAGGCGCGGTAGTTGTGGTAGCCCAGGTCGTGATTGCCATTGACGTAGTACACACCATATTTGGCGCTGAATTGGCCGAGTGCGGCGCAGGCGGCGAGCATGTCGGCTTTTGTCGTGTCGTCGTCCACAAAATCACCCGTTATCACCAGCATATCCGGCACGGCTTTCTTGATGCGCACCAGATGTGCGGCAAAGCCGGCACCTGAAAATGTGGTTCCTAAATGAATGTCGGCAATATGGGCGACGCGCAGCGTGCCGCTGGCAAGCGGTTTTTCCGTGGTGAATGTGTATCGCTTCTCCGCCACGCTGTGGCACTGCTGCCAGCCAAAGGCGAAATAGGCAGCGCACAGTGCAAAAGGCACGGCAGCGCGCAGTGCGGCGGGCAGGGCGGGCGCGCCGGCCTTTTCAAGCGCCCAAAAGAGCAGGGCAAAGGCGGCGCAGGCCAGCGCCAGATGCACGCTCACCAGCAGCGCGTTGACCATGTCCACAGCAAACCACGCCAGCAGCAGCACAGCGACGAGCAGCAGCGCCCATGCGCGCACGCCCGGCGGTGCGGTGCGCAGCAGCACCCACGCTGCCACGCCGCCGCAGAGCATGTGGATGGTGCAGGCAGGGGCGATGACGGCGGCGCTCCATTGGTAGTGCGCGGCAATCATGCGCAGGGCGACGGGGTAGAGGACGCAGAGAACAATGGCGCTAAGCCACACGGCGGGGATTTTGGGAAGGGGCATGGTGGGGCGTTGGAGCGTTTGGGCAGCAGTGGCGCTGCGGGTGGGCAATGGTGTGTGTGTGTGCATGGTAGCTGGGCAGCTTCTCCCTGTTTTCTTTGGGTATGCTCTGCTTGCCTGCATATATTGCCGGCAATATTGTGCAAATATTCGGAGTATGTAAGGCAGTCAAGGCATCGCGCCCGGTGCGCTGCAGCGCAGCTTCTGTCAAATACTCATCGATGTTTCATTTGATTTCCCAAGTTTTTTATGGGTAGGAGAGCGATACCGAAAGACTGCCGGCACTGGGCGCGGCGCCGCTACCATCAGCGCCACTATGTTGAATCTCGCTCCCCCCTCTCCTCTTGCTTTGCTTCCCCGCGCGGCGGCGCTGCCCGTGCTGCCGCGCCCGCCGTTTGTGCCGCGCCTGCCTTCGCCGCCGGCGGTGCTGGCACTGGCTGCGGCGCCGGTGCTGCTGGCGCTGCCACCGATGGCGCTGGGTGCGGCGCTGGCGCTGGCGTATTCCAAGGCAAGCGGCGCCAAGGCGCCAGCTGCTGACACGCCAGATACCACCAGCGCCTAGGGCGCTGCTGGCATCTTCCACTGCATCCACGGGCGGCGTGTGCGCCGCCCTTTTCTTTGCCTCTTTTTCTTGTTTCGCTATGGATTTCTGGGCCGTCACGCTGGCCGGCGGGGTGAGCTATGGGCTGCTGCTGTTCATGCTCAGCGCCGGGCTGGCGCTGGTGTATGGACTGCAGGGGGTGCTGAACTTTGCACACGCTGCGCTCTACATGCTGGGCGCGTATGTGGCGCAGGCGCTGGCGCAGCGTGTGGGCTTTTGGTGGGCGCTGGGGCTGGCGCCGCTGCTGGTGGGGACGCTGGCGGCGGGGTTTGAATGGGCGGTGTTGCGGCGCATCCGCGCGAAAAACGCAGGCGCCAGCCATTTGCCTGAATTGCTGACCACGTTCGGGCTGGCGTATGTGGTGCAGGAGGCGGTGCAGCTTGTCTGGGGGCGGGGGACGCTGGACTTTCAGCCGCCGCCCGGGTTGCAGGGCGCGGCGCTGGTGCTGCTGCGCGACGCCAGCGGGGCGCTGTACTGGGTGTGGGGCGATGCGCCGGCGGCGTTGTGTGCGGCAGCCGCTGCATGCACGCCACTGCCCGCCACGCGCGCCTTTATTGCGGCTCTTGCATTGCTGATGCTGGCGCTGCTGGCGCTGCTGGCGCGCACGCGTGCCGGGCTGCTGCTGCTGGCCGCGCGCACGCAGCCGCAGATGGTGCAGGCGCTGGGGCACCGATTGCCGCTGCTGCATACGCTGGTGTTTGGCGCCGGCGCGGCGCTGGCGGCGCTGGCGGGCGTGGCGGGGGGCTGCACGTTTGCCACAGAGCCGCAGATGGCGGCGGATGTCGGGGGGCTGGCGTTTGTGGTGGTGGCACTGGGGGGCGCCCGCTCGGTGGTGGGCACGCTGGCGGCGTCACTGCTCATTGGCGTGCTGCAGACGGCGGCGGTGGCAGCGCCGGCTGCGGTGCCGGGCGCGCAGTTCGCGCCGCTGCTGCCTTATGCGCTGCTGGCCGCCGTGCTGCTGGCGCGCCCACAGGCGCTGGCAGGAAGGCGCTGATGGGGCGTTTTTTGGGGCGTTTCTGGCGCTTTGGGCGCACATGGCTGGCAGTGGCGGCGCTGCTGGCTGTGCCGCTGGCGCTGCCCGGCGGCTTTGCGCTGCATGTGGCGGCGCATGGCGCTGCACGCGCTGCGCTGGCTGGAGGGCGCGGCAGGCGGCGCACATGCGCTGACCGTTGCCCTGGTGCCGCTGGCCGCTGCGGCGGGCGTGCTGCTGCTGACTGCGCCGCTGGCGCTTCTGTGTGCGCGGCGCACGGGCGCTGCCTTTGCCATGCTGACGCTGGCGTTTGGGGAACTCGCCGCCGCAGCGGCGCTGATGGGCAGCGGCGTGCTGGGCAGCTTTTTTGGCGGCGAAGCGGGGCTGTCCGCCAGCCGTATGGCGCAGCACTCCTTTCTTGGGCTGGACTGGGGCAGCGGGCGGCAGGTGTATGGCTTGATTGCCGCCTACACGCTGGCCGCTGCGGCGGCGATGGCGGCGCTGCGGCGCACGCGCTGCGGGCTGCTGCTGCGCGCAGCGCGGGACGATGCCGCGCGTCTGGCGGCACTGGGCGGCGCGCCGCAGCGGCTGCGCGCGCTGGCGCAAATGCAGGCG
>ONTY01000171.1 GCA_900320815.1 uncultured Pseudomonadota bacterium | reverse complement strand
GCTGGCCTACGCGCAGCGATGCGCTGCAGGCGCTGGCGCTTGTGGCAGCGATTGCTGCAACAGTGGCGCTGACAGTGGTGCTTTTTAATGCTGGTGTTCTGCGCTAAATGTCAGGGCAGGCGCGGGGGTACCCCTACACCGGTCAGGCCGGCAGGTCGGGCATGGTGTCGATGCGCATGAAGGGGCCAAACAGCGGGTCGCCCTGCAGCTGCTGCACGTAGAGCGCCTGCCCGCCGAGTGTCAGTTCGCTGGCGCTGTCGCCAATCCAGCCGAAGTCACCACTCATCGCCAGGCTGATGCGCGGGATGATGACGCGCACTTTTTGCCCGTCGCCGTTGATGCCGGAAAAGATGATGCCGCGCTCGACGTTCGTGCGGCTGAACGCCGGGATGTTCACGTAGCCGGCGTACTCGTAGTCCACTTTCAGCGGCATGGTGGCGCCGCCCGGCAGTTTCAGCAGGCGGCAGCGCCCGTGGTCGGCGTCGCTGACTTCGTAGTGCTCGCCCTCCACCAGGGTGATGGGGGTGCCGTCGGTGCTGTCTTCAATGACGATGGAAGACGCCCGCGGGTGCTTGAGGAAGAAGTAGTCCCCCTCGGCCAGTTCGGGCAGGATTTCATCGGTGACGGTGCCGCCGTCCTGCACCGCTGCGGCGCCGAAGAAGGCTTGCGCAAGGGTGCGGCTGTCGAACTGCACCATGCTCAAAGACACGTTGAGACTCTTGGAAGTCTCGATTTCCTTCAAGGTCAGGCGCTGGCCGGAGCAGGATTCCTTGAGGGTTTCCGTCTCGCGGCTGGGCGTGGCGGTGAGGGTGCGGTTGCTGAAGCGCGATGCGATAAATCAGCGCGTTTGGAAGCGATAAATGGGCGCTGATTCTTTTGCGCTGGGTGCAAAGGAATTGCGTTTTTGGTGGGTCAGTGGGGGAGTTGGCGGTCGGTGTTGATGTCTTTGAGCGCCTGTTGGACGGCGGTGGCCAGGCGGCGCATGGCGCAGAGCACGTCGTCGGGGACGCGGCAGGGGCGTCCGTTCTTGCCGCCGCTCTCCCAGTATTGCCATGAGCGCGCGGTGACGTGCCCGATGTGCCTGGCGCACCAGGGCGAGCTGTGGCCGCTGGCTGCGCGCAGCGCGCGCAGCTCTTCGGATGGGGTGAGGTCAGCCTTCATCGGTCGCGGGCGCCCACAAGGGGCGCGCCTATATGGGTTGGAGGTGGCGCTGCACCAGCGCGAGGATGTGGGTCTTGTCCGCCTCGGACAGGCCGAGGAAGGGGCGGGCGGGGATGTCGCCCCAGGGCGTGCGCGGGCCGAGCGTGTGCTTTTTGGCGCCGAACTGCTGCACGGCGCCGTAAATCATGGGCGTGCCGATGGCCACAGCTTTGCCGCCGGGCAGCAGTTGCCAGTTGATGCTTTGGCGCAGGTAGCCGCGTTCGGTCAGTATCTTGTCGCGGTTCTTCTGCTTGCGCGCCTTTGTGATTTCGGACAACTTTTGCCAAGGCTTACCCTCGTGGTCAGTCTGCGTGCGGAAGCGTTCCTGCGTGGTGCGCCGCACGTATTCGCCAATGCGCGCGAGCAGCGGCGCCTGGTCCAGGTGCGCGAGGCGCTCCAGGTGGCGCTGCGTGGCCTCAAAGCCGCTCGCATTGATGTTCCATGTCAGTGTTGTTCCTGCCATGTTTGCCTCATTTCGTCAATTTTTTGGGTTGCGTTGGGGGGGTTGGTTGGGTAGGTTGGTTGCAACTTCATCTGGGGGCGCCCCTCTGCCTAGGGCACAGATCCCACCCCAGGAAGGGGGCGACGTGAGGCAGCGCGTTGCCCCTTCTTTTTGCCTTCTCGCCGGTAGAGCAGCGTGCCAATGCGCCAGTCATTTTCATCTTGCGCCGGCGCGTCGCCTTCGTCGTCGTTCTTGAATGCCGTGGTCCCCTGCCACTTGCCGTTGCTGTCACGCTCAAAGACGATGAGCACGGGCGTGTCCTTGCCGTTCAACTCAAAGCTCGACACGTAACGCCTACGGATGGTTGATGTCTTTGTGGCGTAGTTGTATTGCAGGCGTGCCCATATCTCGTCCGGCTCTTTGAGGGCGCGCGCCAGCAGCAACATCCACGGGCCGCGCCCGCGCTTGATTTTCCACTTCCCCTTCCTGTCTTTGAAAAGCTCCTCGTTGATGGCGATTACTTCGCCCACAGCGTCCTTCCAAAACCCCTCTTTCTTGTCTGCACCGAACTCCTTCAAGAATGCTTCGGCGTATTTCTGCGGCTCCCACCCTGGTGGAAGCAAGTCGTCGTCTGTCGCCACGGTCGGCGGCAGGAGCGGGAGCGTTGGCCGGCGGTTGGGGAATCCGTGCCCGCTTGCGCCGCCAGTCACAGGCGGCTTTGTGTCGCCAGTGCGTTTGGCGTATTCAGCAGGCGTCTCTGGTGGCCTGTCCGGGTGCTCTTTCAATGTAAGCGCCTCCGTGCGCGCCTTGCCCGGCGTGTATTCAAAGCCGGGGTCTATACCAGCGGGCACGGTGACGCGGCGCGGCCCCAGCGGGCTGCGCTTGCCTATCTCGTGCGTCACTGGTTCATCGGGTGGCGCAGCGTCGGGCGCCTTCTTGCCAAAGTCCCCAAGTTCATCAAGCCAGACGCCTTGCACACTGCACTTGCAGCCCCAGCCGTTGGGTGGAAAGTGCGTGTTCCACCACGGGTCATCCTTTGGCAGGATGAGGCCATCCCACGCCAGATGCTCTGGGCGCGGGTGCGTGACCCAGTCAGCATGCACGTAGCGCCAGAGGGGGGCGTGCTGCAGCTGCTGGTAGCGCCCGGCGGCGTAGCTGGTGGCGAGGTTGGTTTCGTAGATGGTGCGGGTGCGCCATGCCTTGCCGCCTTTGCGGTCTTCGCCTGTCCACCCGTGCCAGCCGTGTTTGTCCACGATGCTGTCAAAGTCGCGGCGGAACTCTTCGAGCGTGGTGCCCTGGCTGATGGCTTTTTCCACGGCGGCGCGCAGGTCGCAGAGCAGCGCGTCGCGCGTGGCGCCTGCCACAACGAACGCCCAGTCGTGCTCCTTGGTGTAGATGTCCGTCCAGTGCGCCGTGGGCAGGTTCAGCTTGGCGCGGAAGAACTCAATCTGCTCCTTGAATGGCAGAGAGCCGTATTCAGCGGCAGCCTTAGCCATTGAGCCGCCCCGCTTCGTTCAGGATGTCGTAGCGGCCCGCAAGCTGCGCGGCGGTAAGCGCCTGCGCCATTGCCTCGGCGAAGTCATCGGGCTTCAGGTCGGGCAGCAGCGCCTCCAGTCCGCCGCGCAGGTCTTCAAGGCTGCCCGCCTTGTCCACGAGGGCGCGGATTTGCGCCAACCATGCGCCAACGGCGGGGGCGGCGCCTTTTTCAAGTTGCGCGGCCATTTCTGCAGCGGGGTTGGGCGTGGGAGGTGCATTGCGGCGCATGGCGCGGCCAAGGTAGGCGCCGGAACTGTTCGGAGTTTCCGAAGGGTTCGCGGCGGTGGTTGCCATTGCCGCTGCCTGCGGCAGCACCCCCTCACCCTGACCCTCTCCCCCCGCCGAGCCGCTACGCGGCACGCGGGGGCGAGGGGAAGAAAAAACGTCCTGCGCAGTGGCGGCGGTGGCGACGCCAAAGGCGGGCGCGGCGGGCCGCAGCACTTCCTCGCCCGCCTTGGGCTGGGGGATGCCGAGGCGCTCCTGCGCCCATTGCACGGGGATTTGCATGCCGATGTTCACCAGGGCGGGCAGCGCCTGCGCGAAGGTGGCGAGGTCTTCCGTTTCTTCCAGTTTCAGCCGCAGCACGGGGGCGCGGCGCGCGCCTTCGGGCGGCATGAGGCCATTGACCGTGGCGATGGCGTGCAGCAGGCCGCAGGTGAGGGTGTTGTTGAGCTGCCGGATGTCGCTGTCGCGGATGTCGTGGCGCACCTCGTTGTGAATCTGGCCCAGGGCGTTGGTGCTGGTTTTGCCGTCGGCGCTGCTGGTGAGCGTGCCGCCCAGGATGACCTTGGATTGCGTGCGCTCGCACCAGTCCATCATCAACTGGAAGGCGGCGGGGTCGCCGCGTGCGGCGTCCAGGAACTCCAGCGCCATGCCTTCGGGGATGATGCCGGCGGCGTTGTGGCCGATGCCCACGAGCGCGCGCATGAGGGTGGCTTTTTCTTCCTTGCTGGCGCTGGCGGGGTAGCGCCCCACGCGCACGGGGATGCCGTAAATCTCCAGAAACTCGGCCAGGTCGCCCACGCTGTAATTCTTGAACAGGTACGGCCACACAAGCTGGCGCATGAGGGCGCTGCGCTCCAGCCAGCCGCTTTTGGCGCGGTGCGTATGCACCAGCCAGCCGTAGGGCAGCAGCGGCTCGCCCGGGCTGCCGTCTGGCTGCGTGGCGCCGGTGCGCAGGCGCAATTCCTGCCGCTCGCCACGGTGCAGCAGGAACCACGACTGCGGGCGGTGTGTGATGCTGGCAGGCAGCCACCAGCCGCCCGCCTTGTGCCACTCGATTTCCAGCGCGGCAAAGCCCTTGCCGATGGCGTCGGTCATGTCGTAGAGCATGACCGACGCCATCGGCAAGGAGAACTACTT
>ONTY01000282.1:2650-4604 GCA_900320815.1 uncultured Pseudomonadota bacterium | reverse complement strand
TTTCCTCTACGGGCACTTTCCCGCCTTCAACCTCGCCGACGCCGCCATTACCGTCGGCGTTATCGGCTTGTTGCTCAACGAAGCCCTCGCCATCATCGGCGGCTTTGGGCGCAAGCGCGTGATCTGAAGCGCCAGCAAGACGGGTATCACTTCATCGCCGGCACAAGAAGCCGATGATGAAATATATTACGCATTGGTATCTGCTTTTTGCCCGTTTTACCAAAACGGCAAAAAGAGTTTCAGCGGCTCTGCTGTTGCCGGGGCAAACCCGTAACGCTGATAGAAGCGGGCGGCGTCTTCATTCTTGGCATCAACAAACATCCCTGCACTGCCCACGGACTGCGCCGCCTCGCGGGCGCGGCTGATGGCATCCGCCAAAAGCAGGCGCCCCAAGCCTTGCCCCTGCATACCAACACGCACCGCCAGGCGCCCCAGCCTCGTCACGGGCACTTGGCGCGGGAGCCGTTTGCCCTGCTTTGCCGGTAAATCGCCTGTGAGCACAAGCGCCGATGCCAAGGCGTAAAAACCAAGGATGCTGCCAGCGTGTACACCAAACTGCACCCAATGCGCCATCTCTGCATCGGCAGGAAGCGCAACGAAGGTGCGCGAAATGCCCCTGCCTTGATGCTGGAGTGCGGTTTGCCGCAGCCACGTGTTGAGCGGCTCAACGCCGCAATCAAACAGGTTGCGCTCGTGGCTGCCAGTCAATAAGTCCAGTCGTATCGTCATGGCGTGCAGCCAGGTCACCCAGCGCCGCTTGCAGCGCAGCGTTGGGCGGGGGCGGGTTTTCCAGCGCGGCGAAGAAGGCTTCGGCCTCGCGCCCGCTCAGCCGGATGATGCGTTCCTGCTCAATGATGCGTTGCGCCTCATGCAGGGCGGCCTGCGCGACAAACTGCTCCAACGCAATGCCACTCATGCCCGCAGCCATCTCCAGCGTCTGCTGCACCGCCAGCGGCACGCGGGCGGTGATGTCGGCTTCAAGCGTTGCTGTCATTGCTGTCATCTCTCGTTCCTCACGAAAACAGAGAAACCATCCTAGCGCAGGCACCCGCAGCCATTCAAGCTCCCGCCGCTTCTTGCACCAGTACCTGCAATGCAGCGTGCAGCGCGGCTTCGTCGGGGGCGGGTTCAAGCTGGGCGGCGAGGGCGGCGAGGGCGGCGGCGCCTTCTTTTTTCAGGCGTGCGATGGCTTGCCCCGCCTCGCGCGGCTGCTGGAAGGCTTTGCTTTGCAGCAGGGTTTGGCCTTGGGGCGTGGCAAGGCGAAAGTAGAACTGGCCATCCGCCTCGCGGTATTGCTTGAAAACGGGCAGCGCAGCGCCCTCGGCGGCTTTTTCTGGCGTGCTGGCCAGCGGCGCGCTCATGGCGCGCAGGCCCACGGCGCAGCGCAACTCGTGCAGCAGCGGGGTGGCGATGGCGCGCGCTTTTTGCGCGCCCGCTTGCAAAATGTCTTCAATATGCTGCGGCTTGGCAATCAATTGGGCATAACGCTCGCGCATGGGGCCAATTTCAGCGTCAATGCGCGCAAACAGTTTTTCTTTTGCGTCGCTCCACGCAATGCCTTGTTCAAACTCGCGCGCAAATGCTGCGGTTTCTTCCGGTTCGGCAAAGGCGCGGAATATGTCAAAAATGGCGCTGCCTTCGGTCTGTTTTGGCTCGCCGGGGGCGCGCGAATCGGTGACGATGCTCATAATCTGGCGGCGCATCAGATCACGCGCGCCAAAAAGGGTGATGGTGTTGTCGTAGCTTTTGCTCATTTTGCGCCCGTCAAGGCCGGGCAGCAGGGCGACGTGTTCATCCACCAGTGCTTCGGGCAAATGCAGCAGTTCGCGCCCGTTGCCATACAGATGGTTGAAACTGGCGGCCATGTCGCGGCACATTTCAATATGCTGCACCTGGTCGCGGCCTACGGGCACTTTGTCGGCGGAGAACATCAAAATGTCGGCGGCCATGAGTA
>ONTY01000282.1:0-2580 GCA_900320815.1 uncultured Pseudomonadota bacterium | reverse complement strand
GCGTTCATATTGAAGAAGAGGTACAATTCAATAGTTTCAGGCAGGTCGCTCTGAAGATAGATAGTCGCCTTCTCGGGGTCAAGGCCGGCGGCGAGCCAGCAGGCGGCAATTTCCAGCGTGCTGCGCTGCACGCGCGCCGGCTCCTGGCATTTGATGAGCGAGTGATAATCAGCCAGAAAATAAAATGACTGTACATGTTCACTGTGGCTGGCGCGCAGCGCGGGGCGGATGGCGCCCACATAATTGCCCAGATGCGGTGAGCCAGTGGTGTTGATGCCGGTGAGCACACGGGTTTTCATATTCATTTTTGCAGTTTCCTTTTCGTCAAGATATTCAGTGCAGCAGCGCAGCAATGGGCCGGATGAGCACGCGCAGCAGCCGCCCGCTTGCCTGCATCAGCGGCAGCATCCAGCCACGAGAGAACACTCCGGTAAAGATAAGCGCCAGCACGATGTAAAAGCCCCACGGCTCCACGCGCGCCAGCCACAGCGCGAAGCGCGGCGGCAGCACGCTGATGAGCACGCGCGAGCCGTCCAGCGGCGGCAGAGGAAAGAGGTTGAGCGCCAACAGCGCCAGATTCACGCTCACGCCCGCCTGGCACATGAAGATGAAAAACGGCTCGCGCAGCCCCAGCGCGAGCAGCACCGTGCCCAGCAATGCCCAGGCAAAAGCCATCGCAAAGTTGCTTGCCGGCCCGGCAAGGGCGACGAGCGCCATGTCCCGCCTTGGGTTGCGCAGCCGCATGAAGTTCACAGGCACTGGCTTGGCGTAGCCAAAGACAAAGCTGCCAGCGGTGGCCACGTACAGCAGCAGCGGCATGACGATGGTGCCGATGGGGTCAATGTGGCGCAGCGGGTTGAGCGTGACGCGCCCGGCGCGGCGCGCCGTTTCATCGCCCAGGCGCAGCGCGGCCCAGCCGTGCGCCGCCTCGTGCAGCGTGATGCCAAAGAGCACGGGCAGCAGGTAGACGGCGATGGTTTGAATGGTGTTGAGCGCGTTCATGGGCGCGCGATTGTCTGCCCGTTTGCCTGCCAGCACCTGCCCGCTGCGCTGCGCCGCACAATTGCGCGCGCCATGACTGCCGCCGCCCTTCCTCCTGATGCCCCATCTGCCCATCGCCCGCGCCTGCTGCTGTGGCTCGTGGCCGTGTCCATGTTCATGCAGACGCTGGACTCCACCATCGTCAACACCGCCCTGCCCGCCATGGCGCGCAGCCTGGACGAAAGCCCGCTGCACATGCAGGCCGTCGTCGTCTCCTATTCGCTGACGATGGCCGTGCTGATTGCCGCCAGCGGCTGGCTGGCGGAGCGCTTTGGCACGCGGCGCGTGTTTGGCGCTGCCACCCTGCTGTTCATGGGCGGCTCGGCGGCGTGCGCCGCCAGCAACTCGCTCGCGCAGCTTGTGGCAGCGCGCGTGCTGCAGGGCGCAGGCGGCGCCATGCTCATGCCCGTGGGCCGGCTGGCGGTGCTGCGCGCGTATCCGAAAGAGCGCTTTTTGCAGGCCATGAGCTTTGTCGCCGTGCCCGGACTGATTGGCCCGCTGCTCGGCCCGCCGCTGGGCGGCTGGCTCACGCAGGCGGCCTCATGGCACTGGATTTTTCTCATCAACCTGCCCGTGGGCGCCGTGGGGCTGCTGCTCACCGCCATCGCCATGCCCGCCATGCGCGCCGCGCCGCCGCCGCGCTTTGACCTGCGCGGCTACCTGATGCTGGCGGGCGCGATGCTGGCAGCCTCGCTCACGCTGGGCGGCCTGGGCAACGCCGCGATGAGCGGCACCTGCGTCGTGCTGCTCGCGCTGGCCGCCGTCGCTTTACTTTCGGGCTACATCCGCCACGCGCGCTGCGCGGCAGCGCCGCTGTTTGCGCCCAGGCTGCTGGAGGTGCGCAGCTTTCGCCTCGGGCTGATGGGCAACATCGCCGCGCGCCTTGGCATGGGCGCCATGCCCTACCTGCTGCCGCTGCTGCTGCAGCTGCGGCTGGGGCGCGCGCCGTTTGAGTCCGGCCTGATGCTGCTGCCCATGGCGCTGGCGGTCATCGTCATCAAACCGCTGGCCACCGGCGTCATCGGGCGCTGGGGCTGGCGCCGCACGCTGGTGGGCAACACCGTGCTGCTTGGCACGCTCATTGCCAGCTTTTCCATCATGGCGTATGGCGTCCTGCCGCTGCCGCTTGCCCTCGCCATGCTCGCGCTGCTGGGCGCGGCCAACTCGCTGCAATTCACCGCCATGAACACCTCCGCGCTCAAAGACCTGGAGCCGCACCTTGCCGCCAGCGGCAACAGCCTGTTCTCCATGCTGCAAATGCTCGGCATGAGCCTGGGGGTGAGCTGCGGCGCGCTGCTGCTGCACCTGTTCAGCGCACTGCTGGGCGGCGGCAGCAGCGCCGCCTTTGCCGCCACGCTGCTGGCGGCTGGGGCGCTGACGGCAGTCTCGGCACTCATCTTCCGGGGGCTTAAGGAGGATTGATACCCATTGCTTTCAATCATCTTTGCCGGCTTTTTGAGCCGGTAATAAATGATATACCCTCTCATCTATTAAAATGAACCTTGGGTATACTCAACTTGCCGGCATATCATGCTGGCA
>ONTY01000167.1 GCA_900320815.1 uncultured Pseudomonadota bacterium | reverse complement strand
CATTTCAATCATTTGCGGCTGGCCTTCGCCACCGTAGACAATGCCGGGCACGCGCCCCGCGTTCCGCAGGCGGCGGCTCGCACCCGTGCCCTGCAGTGAGCGTTCTTTTGCGTTGAATTGCATGGTGGAAAACTCCAAAAAAAACGGGCGGCCGCGACCAGCACAACCCGCAGTTGAAAAAATCCGCACCTTTTTGTACAACACAAAAAGGTGCGGCGCTGACCCCGTTATTGCAGTTTTTCTTCCTGCTCACGGAAAAGATTCATCACCGATTGCCCAAGGGCGATGCGCTGGATGGTTTGTGCAATCAGCGGCGCTACGGACAATTGTCGAATTTTGCTGCTCTGCGCTGCTGCATCGCTAAGCGGGATGGTGTTGGTCACAACCACTTCATCAATCGCTCCTTGCTCGATGCGTCCAATAGCCGGGCCGGAAAAGACTGGATGCGTGCAGTACGCATAGACATTTTTTGCGCCACGTTCTTTGAGCACAGCTGCGGCCTTGACCAAGGTGCCAGCTGTGTCAATCATGTCATCCATAATGATGCAGTTGCGTCCTTCGATATCGCCGATAACGTGCATCACTTCGCTTTCAGTGGCACGCGGACGGCGTTTAGCAACAATTGCCAATTCGCAGCCCAACGGTTTGGCCAGTGCACGGGCGCGCACCACGCCACCCACGTCCGGGCTGACAACGAGCAAATCAGAATAGTTTTTCTGCAGCAAGTCACCCAGCAGCAGCGGCGAGGCATAAACATTATCCACGGGAATATCAAAAAATCCCTGAATCTGGTCGGCATGCAAATCCATTGTCAGAACATGATCGACACCCACGGTTTGCAGCAGATTGGCCACGACTTTGGCGCTGATGGGCACACGTGTAGAGCGCGGGCGCCGGTCTTGGCGCGCATAGCCGAAATAGGGGATAACGGCACTCACCCGCGCCACGGAAGCGCGCCGCAGCGCATCCACCATCACGAGCAATTCCATCAAATTGTCGTTGGTGGGCGCGCAAGTGGACTGCACGACAAAAACATCGCGCGCGCGCACGTTTTGCTTGATTTCAACGGATACCTCACCGTCAGAAAATCGCTTGACTGTGGCCTGACCCAATGAAATACCCATATTGGCGGCAATTTCTGCGGCCAGCGCCGGATTGGCGTTTCCAGTGAACACCAAAAAATCAGAGCTTAGCGTGTGCTGCATGAGTGCTCCAGTTGCAAAAAAATGGCCTGGCGCCTTGCTGCGGCGCCAGGCCCGTCGCGTTTGGCAGGGGAGGAAGGACTCGAACCCTCGCATGCCGGAATCAGAATCCGGTGCCTTAACCAACTTGGCGACTCCCCTACGGAAAACTTCTTTATCCGTCTTGCAGTGGCTGGCAGGGGAGGAAGGATTCGAACCTTCGCATGCCGGAATCAAAATCCGGTGCCTTAACCACTTGGCCACTCCCCTGTGGTTGTTGCCATAAGCAAAACGAGCAAATTGTTAACCTTGCTCTGGCGCCCAGTCACAAAGTGGATGGCGCCCCAGAGTGCTGCAAAGCCGTAGAACCCAGCCGTGTGGTGCTTCTGGCAAGGCGCCCAAAAATGGAGGCAGTTTGTCAGCGGGCACATGGGCAAATGTGGCACTTCCTGAACCGGTCATACGGCCAAAAAGACCGTGATGGTGCAGCCAAGTGAAACATTCGAGCACTTGCGGACATAACTGCTGGGCAGCTGCCTGCAAATCGTTACGGCCAAAGTTATATGGGTCTGCAGCAAAGCTGTGCATTGTAGCAGGCGGACTATTTCGATACACCAGCGGATGCTGGAAAAGTTGTGCGGTGTTGATTCCCTGCGACGGTTTGAGCACCACAAAATGTGCGGGCGGCAGCGTGAGGCTGCGCAATCGCTCGCCCACACCCTCGACCCATGCGTGACCGCCGTGCAGGAAAAAAGGCACGTCGGCACCCAGCCCAAGCCCGATGCGCGCCAGCGCGTCGCGCCCCAGGTTCAGATGCCAGAGGCGGTTGAGCGCCAGCAGCGTGCTGGCGGCGTCTGATGAACCACCGCCCATGCCTGCTTGCGCTGGGATGCGTTTGTGCAGCCGGATGTGTGCGCCCTGGGTGCAACCAGTGGCGCGTTGCAGGAGACGGGCGGCACGCACAGTGAGGTCGTCGGTGGGCAGCGGCACTGCCCCATCTTCACCCACGTCTTCGCGGCTGATGGCGCCGCCCGGGCGACGTTCGAAATCGAGGCTGTCGCACCAGTCAATGAGTGCAAAGGCTGACTGCAGCAAGTGATAGCCGTCAGCACGCCGCCCGATGATGTGCAAAAACAGGTTGAGCTTGGCCGGAGCGAGCACGTCACGCAGTGCGCCTGGAGCTTCTTTCATGGCGATGGCGCCCTACCCTCTTCGCCCTGCCCATCCACGCTGTCCAGCACCACGCGCAACTCGGCGAAGGGCTGCGGTGCGCTGCGGCGCGCGGTCAGGCGCCCGTTTTTCAGACCACTGAGGTCGGCATGCCAGCCAGCGACATCTTGTGGCTGACCGTGCAGCCAGGCAAAGAGCGTGCGCACGGGCACGGCAGCGCCCGTGGTGCGCTCCACCAACTCGTCAAGTGAGGTGTAGGCGTGCTGTCCTTTGCCATCGTGCAGCAGCGCGCTGCCGGGCTGCCAGAGGATGCGTGCCAGTGCATTGCCCAGCGGGGTGGAAAGCAGCAACTCGCCTTCGCGCGCGTTGCCGCTCAATTCAAACGCGGCGGAAAAAGACTGTGGCGCATCCTCAACGCCCTCGCCTTCTACGATGACGGCCAGGCGCCCGCTCCAAAAGCCTGACTGCGCAGCAGCAGCAGCAGCGCCGCCGTCCGCCTTGGATTGATGCGCGCAGCCGGCAAGAGAAAAAAGAGCCGGCAGCGCCACTGCTGCACCGAAGAAAGCGCGCCGCTTCATGGCTGCGCACCGAAACGTTGCATCGTCCGGAGCAAGGTTTTCTCCTTGGCATCCTGGCGCAGCCCCTCGGCCCAGATAGCGCGCGCGGCCTCGCGCTCGCCCAACACCCAGAGCACTTCGCCCAAGTGCGCGGCGATTTCAGCGTGCGGCTGCTTCTTCCATGCAGCTTGCAAAATGTTGCGCGCACGCTGCACGCGCCCTTGGCGAAACTCCACCCAGCCCAGGCTGTCTTGAATGAAAGCATCATCGGGCATGAGGCGCACGGCACGCTCAATGAGGCTGCGCGCTTCTTTCAGGCGCACATTGCGGTCGGCAAACGAATAGCCCAAGGCATTGAGCGCCTGCGCTGACTTGGGGTTGAAGCGGATGATGCGTCGCAGCAGGCGTTCCATCTCCGCCAGCTGCCCGGCACGCTCTGCGGCCAGCGCTGCGTCATAGAGCTGGTTTTCGTCACGGCTGTCCGACGGCAATGCGTCGCGCAGCAACTCCCAGGCACCCTGCTCATCGCCAATGCCCTGCAGCAATTGCACCTCGGCGAGCAGTTTCAGACGCGCATCACCTTCTTCACGCTCAGGCGCCTGCCGAATGAGCTGGCGCGCTTGCGCCACCTCGCCCCTTTTTGCCAGCAGCGCAGCACGGCGTGTATGCACAGCCAGCAGATATTCAGATGAGCGCACGGCTTGCAGCCATCGTTCGGCGCTGCGCTCGTCGCCCTGGTTTTCTGCAATGCGCGCCAGCATCATGCGCGCTTGGTCGATGCTGACGGCTTGCGGCAAATCCTCACCCTTGCGGTCAGCCTCGCGCTCGGCGCCTTTCATCATGCCCAGATAGCGGTGCAGCGAGGCTTTCGCCTCGGCGTCGCGGTGTTCATCGGCCAGCAGTGCGCCCTGGAGCAGCCAGCCTTCAGCGTAGTCCGGGTGCGTTTGCGTGAGCGTGTGTAAAGCGGCACGGGCTTCATCGCCACGGCCTGCGGCCAACAGCGCACGCGCCCATGCAATGTGCATTTCTGGTTTGGCGGCGCCGCTGCGCAAGTGGTGCTCCACAAGCTCCCCTGCCCCCGCCACATCTTCGCTGGCCAGTTGCACCGCCAGCAGCGCCAGCCACTCAGAGGTGGCATCTGCCGCCAGCCCGGTGCGCGCGGCCTGCAAAGCGCCCGCCTTATCGCCAGCGTGCAGCCGCAGCCGTCCGATGCTGGCCCAGGCTGTCGCGACCAAGGGTGGCGGCCCGTGCAGCACATCAGTAAAGCCGCTCTCCACCTCGCGGACAAGCCGTGCGCGCTCAGGTGCGCGCGCCAGCAGCGCGGGCAGCGCCGCCACCAGCGCCTGCTTTTCATCTTCTGGCATACGCGCCAACGTGCGCCGCAGCGGCTGGGCAAGGTTCTTGATGCGCCCCAGTGCGATGAGCACCTGCAGCTCCGACTGCTGCGCCTCCAGCGAAGCTGGCCAGGCGCGGCGCCAGGCGCGCACCGCCGTCAGCGCGGCATCGCCAGAGCGTTGACGCACCGCCATTTCAGTGGCGCGTTTGTAGAGCGGCTCCTCACCCACGTTGCGTGCCGCCCTGAGCATCAAATCAGTGGCAAAGCGCGCATCGCCCAAGTCAAGCACCATTTCGCTCAGCAGCAACTCATAGAACAAGGCGGCGTCCATTT
>ONTY01000165.1 GCA_900320815.1 uncultured Pseudomonadota bacterium | reverse complement strand
TTTTCTTTTGCGACTGAAACAGATCTTATGGTCCGTCGGGCGCGTTGCCCGGCGGGTGTGTGGCAGTAGAGGAGCATCAATGAAAGCGAAAACTCAAGACGAACGCTCACAGGCGCTTATTGAAGCGGCATCGTGCGCGAGTGTGAAGAAAATCAAATCCCTGCTGGCGGCAGGCGCTGATGTGAATACCAAAAATGAAAGGGGTGAAACGGCGCTTATGCGTGCGGTGGAAGGAGGCTGGAGTGATGGCGCGTGTGCTGCCGCACGCTTGCTGTTGAAAGCAGGTGCGGATGTGAACGCCAAAAATGCACAGGGTGAAACGGCGCTCATGCTCGCCGCAGGCATTTGGGAGGACGACGGCACTGCCGGTGACGACGGGGTGCAGTTGCTGCTCGCCGCTGGTGCGGATGCGCATGCGGCAAGTGCCGATGGGCGCACGGCGCTTATGTGCGCGGCGGGCAGCAGGGTGGAGCGTGCAGCCGAGGCTGTGGAACGCCTGCTTGCTGCTGGCGCGGATGCCAACGCTCAGGATGTCAAGGGTAAAACGGCTCTCATGCAGGCAGCGGCTGGGTTGAGCGATGGCGCGCACGAGGCCGTCAAATTGTTGCTTGCCGCCGGCGCAAATGCGCACGCCCAGGATGCTGCCGCGCAAACGCCGCTTATGTACGCGGCGGGCAGCCACAACAGCGAGAGTGCAGCCGAGGTTACCCGCCTATTGCTTGCCGCTGGCGCCGATGTCAACGCCAAAGACGCACAGGGCAAAACGGCGCTTATGTGCGCGGCAGAAAATACTTGGAGTAGTTGGGGCAAGAGCGTTGCCGCAGAAGTTGCCAAGCTGCTGCTGGCGGCTGACGCTGATGTGCATGCCAAGGATGCCGAAGGCAAAGCAGCGCTCATGTACGCGGTGGAAAGCGACGGCGCTTCTGAAACCATCCAATTGCTGCTTTCCGCCGGCGCAGATATGGGCGCGTGCCTGGAATGGCTGCGCCGCACGGCGGACGAACAGGATGAGGATGAATATGGCCAGATGCGCACTTTGCAGCGTTTGGCGTCAATATACCGCCGCGGGCTGGGTGTGCCGGCAGACGAAAAACAGGCGGCGCAGTGGCAGCTTCGCGCCTGCCAAGTCAATTTTGACGAGGGCGCCATTGACACGCTGTATGAAATGGCGCAGGAGGGCAGCGCCCCGGCGCGCGAGGCGCTTGAAAATCTGGCAGAGGAAAGCGATTATGCCTCTGACTGTTTGGCTTCATTATGAATCTTCACACTTAATTCGGCTGAAAGCTATCATGTGCACGAGCTGCTGTCCCCGGAGACGCGCGTAAGCTACTATATTCCGCGCTATCAGCGCGAGTATGCTTGGGGCAAGGTGCAGTGGGAGCGGTTTTTTGAGGATGTTGCGGAAAATGCTCCGGGATATTTTCTCGGCTCCATTATCTGTATCAATCAGACGAAGGATACGCTGACGCCTCGGCTGGAGTTGGTGGATGGGCAGCAGCGCATTGTGACGCTTTCGCTGCTGATGGCGGCGCTGTATGCGGCGCTGGGCGAGCAGGCGAAGGCGCTGGATGAGGATGGCGCGGTGGAGCGGGCAAATTTGCGCTATTGCTTGCTGTCCAAGCAGAGCAAGGCGCAGCGGCTGGAGTTGCAGCGGCAGGGCGGCAATGATGTGGATTTCCGTGCACTGCTGGGCGTGGCGGGGGTGCTGCCTGCGGCAGAGGATGCGTGTTCTGACCGGCGGCGCCGGCTGTGGCGCGGGTATGAGTTTTTTTGCAAGAAGCTGCAGGGCATGGATGCGGCGGCGCTGCTCGCCTTTCTTGGGAAGGTGAAGGATGCGGTGCTGGTGAAGATTGAGGTGAGCAATTACGCAGAGGCGTATACGCTGTTTGAGTCGCTCAATAACCGTGGGCTGCCGCTGACGGCGGTGGATTTGCTGAAAAACAAGTTGCTGGCGCAGCTTGGCGGGCAGGATGAGGCGCTGCTGGACGCAGCGGCGCAGCAGTGGGAGGGGCTGCTCAAGGGGCTGGGTGACGATTACGCGCTGCAGGAGCGCTTTTTCCGCCATTACTACAACGCGCATTCGCAGCAGTTGCGCCAGCAGCCTGGACGGGAGCGGCTGCCGCCGCTGGTGACAAAGACGAATCTGATGCAGGTCTACGAGGGGCTGATTGGCAAGGATGGACAGAGGGCGCGGCGCTTTCTGGATGAGGTGTGCGCGGCGGGGCGGCACTACGCGCGGCTGCTGGCGCCAGAAGGCGATGGTGAACTGGCGCAGGCACTGGCGGCGCTGGTGCATGTGCAGGGCACGCCCTCATACATGCTATTGCTGCCGCTGCTCGAGCGCCAGCAGGAGCTGGGGCTGGCGGATGCGGATGTGGCGCGTCTGGTGCGGCGGCTGGTGGGCTTTTTTGTGCGGCGCAATTTGTGCGATTTGCCTTCCACGCGCGATTTGCCGCGCATTTTCATGGATCTGCTGGAGGGCGTGGATGCCGACGCTGCGCCGCGCGGGGCGGCGCTGGCGCAGCAGTTGGCCAGCAGGCTGGCGCAGGCAAAGGATGTGCAGGGCGATGAGGCGTTTGCGGCGCGGCTGCGCGGGCCGGTGTACGAGGAGAACACGAATGTGGCGCGCTTCATTCTGTGCGCGCTGGCGGAGGCAGGCATGACGAGCGAGACGCGGCAGGATTTGTGGGAGCGCAGCGGAAAGGTGAAGGAGGGCTATGTGTGGTCTATCGAGCACATCTTCCCGCAGGGGCGCGATGTGCCCGCCGCTTGGGTGCAGATGATGGCGGGCGGTGACAAGCAGCGCGCGCAGGCGCTGCTGGAAAGCCATGTGCACAAGCTGGGGAACCTGACGCTGACGGCATACAACAGCAGCCTGAGCCGCCGCAGCTTTGCGGAAAAGCGCGATTTGCAGGACAAGGCGGGGCGCTGGGTGGGCTTTCGCAACGGGCTGTGCATCAATGCTGAATTGGCGGATGCCAGCGGCTGGAGCGCAGCGCAGATTGATGCGCGCACGGAGCGGATGGCGCAGCAGGTGCTGGAAATGTTTGCGCTGTGAGGTGCGGCTGGCAAAAAACGCGCCCGCGAAGGGCGCGTTTTGTTTTGGGCGCTGCGGGCGCTCAGGCGTGGCCGGAAGGGGGTTGGGCAAAGAATGCCTTGATGCGTTGCCAGAGGCTACGTTTGGGCGCCTGCGCTTGCGCTGCGGCGGGTTGTGCGGGCGTTGCTGCTGGCGCTTGCGCGGTGGGCGGCGCTGCGGGTGTGGTGCCCGGGGTGGCGTGCGCTGCTTCGTCTTCGGCAAAGCGCGTGGGCGGCTCCACGGAGATGCGGGTGTGCGCGTGCTCGAGGAGGTAGGCCATGATTGCGGGGGCGTAGTCGCGGTCGTCGTGCTGGATGTGCTTGACCAGCCAGTTCACCAGCATGGTGTGCAGGTCTTCCAGCACGTCTTCGCCGGCGTCGTAGCGCTGCTGGAATTCGGGCAGGCGCGCTTCAAGAGTATATTTTTATTACCGGCTTCATAAGCCGGCAACCAGAGATAAATCTATCCAGTATCTGTTTTTTTATTGACCACCATGCCAAAACAAAACCTATCCACCGCGCGTTACGCGGAAGATTCCATCAAGGTGCTCAAGGGTCTGGAGCCGGTGCGTCAGCGCCCGGGCATGTACACGCGCACAGACACGCCGCTGCACATCATTCAGGAGGTGATTGACAACGCCGCTGACGAGGCGCTGGCTGGCCAGTGCACGCACATTCAGGTGGTGCTGCACGCCGACGGCTCGGTGAGCGTGGCCGATGACGGGCGCGGCATTCCGCACGGGCTGCATCCGGAAGAGGGCGTGCCAGTGCTGGAGCTTGTCTACACGCGGCTGCACGCGGGCGGCAAGTTCGAGAGGGGCGGCGCGGCGGCGTATGCCTTTGCCGGCGGGCTGCACGGCGTGGGCGTGAGCGTGACGAATGCGCTCAGCCTGCGGCTGGAAGTCACCAGCCGCCGCGAGGGACAGGCGGCGCACATGGCGTTTGCCAGCGGCGAGGTGGTGCAGGCGCTGACGCTGCGCGCGCTGCAAAAGGGCGAGCCGCGCCACGGCACGACGGTGCGCGTGTGGCCGGACGCGCAGTTTTTTGAAAGCGCCGAGTTGCCGCTGCCGCGCCTGCAGCAGCTGCTGCGCAGCAAGGCGCTGCTGATGCCAGGGCTGCTTGTCAGCTTGCTGGTGGAGGCCACGGGCGCGCGGCAGGAGTGGCGCTTTGAAGGGGGCTTGCGCGCCTATCTGGAGCAGACGCTGGCGGGTGAGCCGGTGATTCCCATTTTTGAGGGTGAGGCGTATGCCAGCGCGGGCGACGGCGGTTTTGCCGAGGGCGAAGGTGCGCACTGGGCGGTGGCGTTCAGCGAGGAGGGCGGCGGTGCGCTGCGCGAGAGCTACGTCAACCTGATTGCCACGGGCGCGGGCGGCACGCACGAAGGAGGGCTGCGCGAGGGGCTGTTTCAGGCGGTGCGCGGCTTCATTGAGTTGCACGCGCTGCTGCCCAAGGGCGTGCGGCTCATGCCCGAAGACCTGTTCACGCACGCCAGCTATGTGCTCAGCGCGCGCGTGCTCGATCCCCAATTCCAGGGGCAAATCAAGGAGCGGCTGACCAGCCGCGACGCGCTGCGGCTTGTGTCCAGCATAGTGCGGCCAGCGTTTGAACTCTGGCTCAATACCAACGTGGAAAGCGGCAAGGCGCTGGCGCAGCTGACCATCGCCAGCGCGCAAAGCCGCCAGCGCAGCAGCCGCAAGGTGGAAAAACGCCGCGCGAGCAGCGTCGCCGTGCTGCCCGGCAAACTCACGGACTGCGAAAGCCGCGATATTGCCGTCAATGAACTCTTTTTGGTGGAAGGCGACAGCGCCGGCGGCAGCGCCAAAATGGGGCGCGACAAAGAAACGCAAGCCGTGCTGCCGCTGCGCGGCAAAATCCTCAACACTTGGGAAGTGGCGCGCGACCAGCTTTTTTCCAACGCTGAAATCCACGATATATCCGTGGCCATCGGCGTGGATCCGCACGGCGCGGAAGACGAGGTGGATTTGAGCGGGCTGCGCTACGGCAAAATCTGCATTCTTTCTGACGCCGACGTGGACGGCGCGCACATTCAGGTGCTGCTGCTGGCGCTGTTTTTCCGGCATTTTCCGCGCCTGATAGAAACCGGGCATATTTACGTGGCGCGCCCGCCGCTTTTCCGCATTGACGCGCCCGCGCGCGGCAAAAAGCCCGCGCGCAAGTTCTACGCGCTGCACGACGCCGAGCTTGGCGCCATTTTGAATAAATTACGCAAGGAAGGTTTTCAGGAAGGTAAATGGCAGGTGAGCCGCTTCAAGGGGCTGGGCGAAATGAACGCCACGCAACTCTGGGAAACCACACTCAACCCCGATACGCGCCGCCTCGCGCCCGTGCAGCTTGGCGCGCTGGACGCCAGCCAGACCACGCAGGAACTCAAACACCTCATGGCGCGCGGCGAAGCCGCCGCACGCCGCACCCTGATGGAGCTGGGCAGCGGCGAAGTGGACCTGGATATTTGATGGGTATCACTTCATCGCCGGCTTTATAAGCCGGCGATGAAGTGTGATTCCTTAGGGTATGTGGAGCTTTGGAAATGCACTGGTTTGACCGCGTCCTTTTTGCCGCCATCGCTGTGGTGACATTTTTTGTGGCGGGACTTTATTTTGATGCACAGGACATTTTTTATTTTCCACGCGAGCCGTTTGACTTCAGGGATGGCCCTCAGCAAATTTTTAAGTATATTGCCGATGTCTGCGTCGTCGCTGCGCCTTTTCAAAAGAAGTGATGGGTATATAAATGCTCCCTTACGTTTCCCCGCGCACGCCGCCGGGTGTGGTGGTAGCGATGGTGTTGGCAGCGGTTATGCTGAAAAGTGATTTTTTCCCTTTCCGCAGGAGCTTTGCTACCTTGCTTTTTCTTCTGTACATAACCTTTGTTACAACGCAAACCTTGCGCCGCGTACTGCTGTATTTCCGGCGCAAGCACTTTGAAAAGATACAAGGCAGGGTGGCGGAATGCGCAATCAGCCACACTGCGCTGCAATATCCCCGCCTCGTGAATTTGCGCTATGAATACATCTGGAATGGTGTGACGCATTCTGGCAACATCATTTCACCGTATTTCAATTTTTATTCGGATATGGTGCAGCAGGTGCGCCAGCGCAGCCTTTCCCTTGAGGTGGGGCAGACGCTGGAGGTGCTGGTGAATACAAAAAAACCGCGCGAGGCGTATCTGGAAATGGAGCGTCTGCCCGCCGACATCGGCTACGGTGTGTTGTCGCTTGGCATGGTGCTGGCTGTGGCGGTGCTGAAATATGTTTTTGCATGAAACCTTCCCACATTTGCGAGTGCCGTCGGCAACGAAGTGGAAAGTGATGTGTGAGGCAGGGTATCACCACCTCGCCGGCTTATGTCGCTGGTGATGCGGTGTAATTATTGATGGTATATTTGTTGTGCATGGTCGCCTGACGTGTATAGAATGGCAGTCATCCCCTGAACTGTAAAACCTCTGGAGCGTGAGCCATGCCAGCCGTTGAACTGACCGCCGCCTCGCTGCTTGATTACCTTGGCATTGAAGCCGCCAGCCGCATCCGCGTGGAAAAGCATGAGGACGGCGCCGCCACCATCATGCCGCTGCGCGCCGAGGGCAAGAAAGTGAGTGCGCGCGAAGTCATGGGCTGCATGAAAACCAATATCCACCTCAGCGACGCCGACATCAAGCGCATTATTGAAGACGGCCATGTGGCAGCAGGCATGAAAGGGCTGTGATGAAAATCATCGCAGACACCAACGTCATCCTGCGCCTGCTGGTCAGCGGGGCGTCTGATGAGGATGCGAAGCAGGCACTTGTAGCCGCCGAGTTGATTGATCGCTGTGACGCTGTGATATTCCCGACGCATGCCTTTTGCGAAATGGTCTGGGTCATGCAGCGCGGTTACAGGTTCACTGCGGTTGAAATTGTGGCTGGCATTGAAAAAGTGCTGTGTATCAAAAATCTGATATTCAACACGGATGAAGTCTCCGCCGGTTTGCGCATGCTGGAAAAGGGCGGCGATTTTGCCGATGGCGTCAACGCATGCGCGGGGCAGGCGATGGCGCATGATGACGATGCCGCCTTCGCCTCCTTTGACAAGGAAGCCGTGAAGCTGCTTGCCAAGCAAGACGTGAAAACACTTTTGCTGGAAACCAAAAAACAGGAGGATGACTGACGGGTATCACTCCATCGCCGGCAACATAAGCCGGTGATGGTGTGTGAAATCCATGGGTATAGACGCTGTTCCTCTGCCAGCACACAAGATGCGAGGCCGTGGCCGCCTGACAGGGTGGCTGTACGCGCGCTGTTCGCCAAACAACTCGGCGCGTATCAACAGCGCCAGCGCTTCATCCAGCTTGTCTATCGGTGTGTGTTGGCGCTCGGCGGCGCGCAAGTCTTTCTTGTACTGATGCGAGATGCGGGGCGTCAGCACTTCTTCGCTGCCCGGATTTTCTTGATGTCAATGCCGCAGTCTTCAAACATGGCTTCTATGCTGTCGTAACGCTGGCCGCCGCCAGACAGCAGCTCTTCCATCGCGGCGCGGGTTGTGGCGTTGGTGATTTTGGCGGCCTCGCGGCGGCGTGCCCGCGTGCAACAACGCCTGCCGCACTTTCTTCCCTTGATGCTGCTATACTCGCGCGCTTTCCTGCACAGGCGCGTAGCTCAGTTGGCTAGAGTGCCACCTTGACACGGTGGAGGTCGTTGGTTCGATCCCAACACAGGGAGTCTTATTACCCCGGATAGATACCGGGCTTTGCTGGTGTATCTCAATGGTAGAGGGCTTGATTTGTAATCAAGATGTTAAGGGTTCAACTCCCTTCACC
>ONTY01000208.1 GCA_900320815.1 uncultured Pseudomonadota bacterium | reverse complement strand
TGAGCCAATGAAAATGACATCAAGCGCGCTGCCGATGCGCTGGCGGATGCCGCACGCGGGCGCATTCATACCTTTATTGCCACCAGCACGCTGCATATGGAAAAAAAGCTGCGCATGACGCCCGAACAAGTGCTCGAGCAAACCGTCAAGGCGGTGCGTTATGCACGCTCGCTGGCGGAAGATGTGGAGTTCAGTGCCGAGGACGCATCGCGCAGCGAAATGGATTTTCTCGCGCGCGTGTGCGAAGCCGCGATTCGCGAGGGTGCGCGCACCATCAATATTCCGGACACCGTGGGCTACGCCACGCCTGAGCAGTTTGGCGCCTTTATCAAAACGCTGCGCGAAAAAGTGCCCAACAGCGACCAGGCCATCTGGAGCGTGCACTGCCACGACGACCTCGGCATGGCTGTGGCGAACAGTCTGGCGGGCGTGCGCATTGGCGGCGCGCGGCAGGTGGAGTGCACCATCAACGGGCTGGGCGAGCGCGCGGGCAACTGCTCGCTGGAAGAGGTGGTGATGGCGTGCCGCACGCGCCGCGACTACTTCCAGCTTGAGGTGGGCATCGACACCACGCAAATCGTGCCCGCCAGCCGCCTGGTGAGCCGCACCACGGGTTTTGTGGTGCAGCCCAACAAGGCCATCGTGGGGGCGAACGCCTTCGCGCACGCCAGCGGCATCCATCAGGATGGCGTGCTCAAGGCGCGTGATACCTACGAAATCATGCGCGCCGAAGACGTGGGCTGGAGCGCCAACAAAATCGTGCTCGGCAAGCTGAGCGGGCGCAACGCCTTCAAGCAGCGCCTGCAGGAGTTGGGCATCACCCTTGGCACCGAGGGCGAGCTGCTCGCCGCCTTTGCGCGCTTCAAGGACCTGGCCGACCGCAAGAGTGAAATTTTTGACGAGGACATCCTCGCCTTGGTGGGCGACGAAAGTCTGGCGCCAGTCAAGGAGCATTACGGCCTGGTTTCGCTCTCGCAGCGCAGCGAAACGGGCGAGCAGCCCAGCGCTGAGGTCATCTTCACCGCCGATGGCAAAGAAGTTACGGGCACGAGCACGGGCAACGGCCCCGTGGACGCCTCGCTCAAAGCCATCGAATCGCGGGTAGCCAGCGGCGCCGAGATGGTGCTGTATTCGGTCAACGCCATCAGCGGCAACACCGAAAGCCAGGGCGAAGTGACGGTGCGCCTGCAAAAAGACGGGCGCATCGTCAACGGCGTGGGCGCTGACCCTGACATCGTCGTCGCCTCCGCCAAGGCATACATCAACGCGCTCAATAAGCTGCACAGCGGCGCCGGAGCAGTGAAGGCGCAGGGCGAGGGCGTGTGACACACTGCGCTTTTGCACAGCACTTCAAGAAAAGGATGCAAGTACTTGACATTGCATCCTTTTTTCTGTGCTATTACACTGCGCCGCACCCGCAATTGACCCCTTAGCCAGGAGCAAACGATGAAAACAGCAATGGCATCGAACAGACGCGCCCCGCAGCTTGGCGCAGCCTTGGTGGCTGCGCTCACCAGCGCGTTGCTTGCCTTCGCGCCTGCCGCCCCCGCACACGCTGCAGCACGCAAAGCTGCACCGGCGGCGGCAGTCAAGACCGTCAAAAAAGCGCATACCGCAGCAAAAGCAGCCAAGCCCGCCAAAACCAAAGCAGTCAAAAAAACGGGCGGGGGCATCGTTGCGCACCTGCGCTCTGGCGTATCGGGTACGCCGGCGGCCATCAAAGCGCACCAGCATCGGCTAGCGGCGCGTCCGACAGTGCGTGTGAGCGAGGCCTCTGCACTGCCGCGTGCGTACACACCGATGGAACTTAGCGCCAGCGCCGCCTATGTGTTTGACCTTGGCACGCACGAAGTGCTGCTGCACCGCAATGAAGATGCGGTGCTGCCCATTGCCTCCATCACCAAGCTAATGACTGGCCTGGTGCTGGCAGAAGCCAATCTGCCGCTGGGTGAGTACATCACCATCATGCCCGAGGACGTCGACACCCTCAAAGGCAGCTCCTCGCGCCTGGCAGTGGGTGCCACGCTCACGCGCCTTGAGCTGATGCACCTGGCGCTGATGTCCAGCGAAAACCGCGCCGCGCACGCCTTGGGGCGCACCTATCCCGGCGGGCTGGCGTACTTCGTGCACCAGATGAACGCACGCGCCATGATGCTGGGTATGAAAGACACGCACTATGTAGAGCCGACGGGTCTGTCCAGCGCCAACCGATCCAGCGCACAAGATCTGGCCACGCTGGTTGCCGAGGCCGCGCGCTACCCGCTGCTGCGTTACCTCACCACCTCGCCCGGCTATGAAGTGGCGGTGGGCGAGCGCGTCCTGCAATACGGCAACACCAACCGCCTGGTGCATGACCCCGATTGGGACATCACGCTGCAAAAAACCGGCTACATCTCCGAGGCTGGGCGTTGCCTCGTCATGCTCACGCGCGTCGCCGGACGTCAGCTTGTCATGGTGCTGCTGGACTCGCGCAGCAAACACAGCCGCATTGCCGACGCCGAGCGCGTGCGCCAATGGGTTGAAGAGCAGCACCCAGCGCACGCCGCCACGGCTGCGTTCTACCCGGGCTAGTGAGCGCATCGCCTTTCTTTGCACAAAGCGATGCGGCCAGCAGGCAAGACGGGGATAATGCCGCCCCACTTTTGTTGCAGTGCATCAGCGCACTGCTCCTGCTCAACCCCAAAAGTGCTGGCATGTGACCGGCGCAATACATGAGGAGAACACCGTGTCCTATTCCCTGAGACACCGTTTTGCCCTAAGCGGCATGGCTTTGTTGTGCGCCGCGCCCATGGCGCTGGCGCAGGAAGTGGTGCCTGCCGCTGATGCTGCGCCGCTGCAAGAAGAGCAGCCGCTGCATATCACGCCCAGCGACGGGCGCAGCGGCACCTTCAAAAGCGTGCAAGGTGAAGTCACAGTAGTGAGTGGCGACACGCGCCGCGCCGCCGTCGTCGGCGGTGGGCTGCACGACGCCGAGCGCATTCTCACCGGCGCTGATGGCATGGCTTCGCTTGTCCTCAAAGACGGCACCATGCTCTCTGTGGGCAAAGACAGCGACTTTGACTTGAAGAAGTTCGAATTTGATTCCACCACGCATCAGGGCAACGTGCTCGTCTCGCTGCTGCGCGGGAGCATGCGCATGGCCACGGGGCTGATTGCCAAGCTCCAGCCCGAGCAGGTCAAAGTCACCACGCCCACCACCGTGATTGGCGTGCGCGGCACCGACTTCATTGTTGAGGTCAAGCCATGAGGCTTGGCACGGGGGTGGCGCTTGGCGTGCTGCTGCTGGCAACCGTCGGGTGCGCTCCGGCGACGCGCGTGGTGCTGTTGCCGCAGCCTGACAAGAGCGCCAGCGCCGTCATTGTGGAGACGGATGGCAAGCAAACCGTGCTTAGCCACCCGCACGAGGAAGCAAAAGTGTTCTCGGCGCAGCGCGTAAGCACCAGTCAAGCCGACGTCAAGGCCGTGGAGAGCCGCTATGGTGATCTGCTGGCTGCAGCGCCGCCGCCCGCTCAACACTACACGCTGTATTTCGATCTTGGCAGCACGCAATTTACTGCCGAATCCATGCAGGACGTGGAGCGTGTGCTGCAAGAGGCGATGGCGCGACCGGGTGGCGAAATCGTCATCATTGGTCACACCGATAGCGTGGGCGACACGAAAATCAACGACCACCTCTCACTTGAGCGCGCCAAAGCCATCCGCGAAATGTTCATCGCACGCGGCTTTGACCCGCTGCGCGTGGAAGCTGCTGGGCGCGGCGAGCGCGAGTTGCTCCAACCCACCGCCGACGGCGTTGCCGAGCCGCGCAACC
>ONTY01000163.1 GCA_900320815.1 uncultured Pseudomonadota bacterium | reverse complement strand
CCCGCGTACGCCTTGCCCGCTGGCCGGCTGGTGAGCAGCAGCAAGCCATCTTCGCGCCGCAGGATGCCGGCGGCCACCTCGCCTGTGCGGCGGCGAGTGCCGCTGCGCGGCAGGTGCGCGTCAACGATGAGAGGCGCATCAGCATTCATCTCAGCACTCATCACGTTGGCGCCCCATGTAGTCGCGGGCGAATTGCTGCGCGACGCGCCCGGTGCGCGAGCCGCGCTCGAGCGCCCAGATGAGCGCCTCGGGGCGTGCGGCGTCAATGTGCGCATCACTGGCGCCAAGCGCGCGCAGCCATTGCGCGGCAATTGCCAGATATTCATCCTGGCTGAATGGATAGAAACTAAGCCACAGGCCAAAACGCTCGGACAGCGAGATTTTTTCCTCCACTGCTTCGCCCGGGTGCACTTCGCGCACGCCGGCGGTGTTTTCGTGCATGTATTCGGGCAGCAGGTGACGGCGGTTGCTGGTGGCATAAATGAGCATGTTGGGCGCGGCGGCGGCGATGCTGCCGTCCAACGTGCTTTTGAGCGCCTTGTAGCCCGGCTCACCTTCATCAAAACTCAAATCGTCGCAATAGAGGACGAATTTTTCCGGGCGCGGTGCGATGATTTCTACAATATCAGGCAAATCGGCCATATCGCCTTTGTCAATCTCAATCAGCCGCAGCCCCTGCGGCGCGTACGCTGCCAGCAGCGCGCGAATCAGCGATGATTTTCCCGTGCCGCGTGCGCCGGTGAGCAGGGCGTTGTTGGCTGGGGCGCCGCGAAGAAACTGCTCGGTATTGCGGCGAAGTTTTTCTTTTTGCGCGTCGATTCCTTTCAAATCATCCAGCCGCAGCGCCGCCAAATGGCGCACGGGATGCAATGCGCCGTGCCCGCCGGCACGGCGGCGGTAGCGCCAGGCGATGGCCGCGTTCCAATCAGGGGCGGCAAGGGGTTGGGGCAAGAGTGCCTCCAGGCGCTGCAGGATGCGCTCGGCGCGCTCGAAGAGGGAGGAGAGTTCGGCAGGGGTCATGGTCATGGGTCAGGGAATCAGCACAATACCAAATGGCCGCAGCGCAAGGGCGCCGAGGAAGAACAAACTCACCGTGACAGCGCCGGAACAAAGCTCCAGCGCGGCAACACATGCAAAGTTATACCGATGGCGGCGTTTTGTTTTTAAATTTTTTCCACACAAAGAAAAGAATGATGGCAAGAAGAGGTCCACCCATGGGAAATACAACTGACAAGAAAAGCCACAGGGACAGCCAGCCGGCAATTGACAGCAGTAATACCCAATCGGTTTCCTTGCTGAATTTTTCGATGATGGTGCCACAATACGGGCACAGCGATTTTTCTGCATCGCCTCGGTATGTGACCAGTCTTGGGACAATTTTCTTTTGGCAGTTGGGGCAGGTGATGCGATCGTCGTGCCTGTGCGCTGCATTGGCTGGCGGTGAAAGGAGGGTCAGTGAAGTGGCCTCGGCCTTTTTCCCGGACTTTTTTTGTTCCAGCACTTCAAACTCGCAATGGCAACCCGCCTCAGGCAGATTGCCATAAGCGATGGCGTGATGGCTGAAATAGTATTCTTCATTATCCTCGCCCACAAGAAAGCCGTAGCCTTTTTCCTTGTTGTAAAACTTGATAAGACCTCTCATGCGCTTGCCTTCATGCGTGCGTTCGCTTTTGCGGGCGAGTGGATGTGGCGGCTGCGTTTAGCGCATGAGCGCATCGATAACCTCTGGGCGCAGTGCACGGTCAGGGGAAGCGCATTCATTCATCGGCGTTTTCGGTGGCGGGCAGCGCGCCAGGTGCACAGCCACATGGCTGGCAAAGGCGCGGCGTGCTGGCGGCAGAGCCGAGTGTTCGCCTTCGGGCACGGTGAGCGCCCAGGCTGCGTCATACACCGTAGGGCTACGCGCGGCGGTGGCCTGCCACTGCAGCACCAGGCGGCGGCGCGGCACATCAACGGTGACCAGCACAACGTGCATGGGCACGGCGGCAATGGCACCCGCCGCCGGGCGGCCTGAATCGCTATACGCCAGCAGCATGTAGGGGGCGGCTGCGTCTGGGATACGCAGGTTCAACTCTTTGCCCTTGGCAGGGCGTACGGTGAGGCGATCGCCGCCGACAAGCAGCGTGTCGGTGCGCCAGCCGCCCTTCACGCGCTGGCGGCCGACGCAGGGCACACGCCAATACTCCTTGGGTTTGGGGTTTTTGCGCACGGTGACGGTGCGCGCTCCTTTGCCTGTGGCCACCAGCGCGCGGCGCGGCGCGGCACGCGCCGTGGTGCCGTGGCGCACCTGCGTGAGCTTGCCGCCAGCGACAAAGATGGCGGTGTCCGGAAACCAGGTGGTGCGCTGGTTGTAGGCGCTGCCCCAGATGTGGCATTCCTCGGCGCCTTCGGCAGGGGTGTCGAGGCCAATCATCGGCTCAGCGGCTTCGCCAGTCAGTGGCGTGAGTTGCCCATGCTCATCAAAGCTGTAGCTGCTCTTCAGTCCAAAGGACCAGTAAGCGCCGGCACTGTCGTCGCCCGCCAGCAACAAGGTGGGCTGACTGGTGAGGTTGCGCTGGCGCGGCACCTGGGCGCACGCGCCCTCAGGACAGCCGGCTACAGGCGGCGTGCTGACCGCTGGCGGCGGTGGCGCAGCAGCCTCCGGCGCACTGGCAGCGCTCATTTCTTTGCCAATGCTCTCAATTGCTGTGCCATCAGGCGTGCCATCGCTTGTGGCTGGGGGCATTGGCGCACATGCAGCAAGTACAAAGAGCAAAGGCAAGAGGCGCAAGGTATAGGAAGGCATGGTGAGGTTCCTCAATGGGGCAGGGAAAAGGGATATTGTGCGGCTACGGCTACAATCGCGCACCTTCCATCTTCCCAGAAGCTGGAGTTTATTACGCTGCAAAAATCTATGAAAAATATCATGGAAGCAGGCATGTCACTGTTCGTAGTATCATTTATTCAACACTGCCGCCGGGATTGGATGTATTTTTGTGTGGTGAATCGCAGGATATTCAGAAAAGAAAATTTCTTCAAGTATTTTGCGTTCAGTTATGGCTTGTACTTTATTGGTATCTCTGGATTGTTGCTCGCAAATATCCGCTATATGGATGATAACAGGCGCGCAATGACAGGTATTGCACTGTATGCGGGGAGAGATATTGCAATATCAAGAGTACTAACGCAGTGGGGAGCATATCTGTTTGGGTTGCAAGACTGGAATACTGGTTTGATTGCGGATGGTAGTCCACTTTTCCAGCTGCTTGCCATTGCCATTTTAGCATGTGGCTCCATAATCTTGGTAAAGTATGTTGCAGGGCAGCTTTCATATATAGGATTGGTGGCTGCGTTGCCTTTAGGACTTTCACCTTATTTTCTTGAGAACCTTGCCTTCAAATTTGATGCGCCAGCAATGGCGTTTTCAGTAGTCGTTGGCATCCTTCCATTTTTGTACATACGAAGACTGCGGCTTTTTGGTATTGTATCGTTTGTTGCCGTGCTGGCAATGTTGACAACGTATCAGGCTTCCAATGGCGTCTATATCCTGTTGTTTTTCTTCACGATTGTGTGTCGTCTTGCAAAAACAAAATGGTGTGAGACAGAAGAAAGAAGAACAGTAGGTAGAGGGGGATTTTTTCTTGAAAAGTTGCTGCTGTATGGGGCACTTGCATACGCAGGGGCGCTGATTTTTTTTGAAGTGTTTGTTCATAATTATGATGCAACATATGAGTACAAGGCAGGCGCGCTTGTCCATAGCGGCATATCAGAATTAACCTATTCTTTTGTGAGGAATATGGAATCATATGCAAAGATTGTTTGGAGCGACTTTCATGGAACGATGTTTACAAAACTGTTTGGGTTTATAGCTGCACTTTTTGTGGCAACTTTTGCTTCGAAGGGCAAGACGGGAAAGGCAGTATCTATGATTGCTGCACTTGTTTTTGTTACTGCTGGTTTTTTTGTTTCTTACGGCTTATATTTCGTTTTGAAGGAAGGTTTTTTCCAGCCCCGGGCTTTGTGTGGCTTTGGTTGTTTCCTTGCTATTTTGACAATAGTGACAAGCCATGCAGGGATTACGGGGAAAATTGCAGCAGGTATTCTCGCGTATAGTTGTATTCTTGCCAGTCATACATATGCGAACTCCCTGGCTGCCCAACATGAATATAGTAATTTTCGCAGGAATATGATGATTTCTGATTTACTCAAGATTATTCCAGGCAGCACAGAAGAAAAAATAGAACTGCGTGTGCGTTCTGCCGCCATCAAATCGCATCCCGTGCTGGAAAACAGTGCGAAATGGCTTCCATTAATCAAACGCATGAATTTTGAGTATTTGCATGTTTGGTGGAATGTGGGCTGGCAGTTCCAAGGCGTGCATTTCGGCTACTTCTCGCAGGAAAAAATACGCCAGGCCTGTGATGTCGGTGGAACTGGCAAGCCACTGTCTGTTTATGAAAACAGGCTCAATCTTATCAGGCAGTTTCCTGAAAATTGTTATGAGTTATATTTCAAACAGGAATGAGTATGAAGGAAAATTATCAAATCGCCCTCATTGTTCCCTGCTTCAATGAGGAAGACAGCGTTTCCATTTTTGTGGCAGAAGCAGAAAAGGCGCTGGCTGCATACATGCAGCATGTGTTCATTGTTTTTGTTGACGATGGCTCT
>ONTY01000087.1 GCA_900320815.1 uncultured Pseudomonadota bacterium | reverse complement strand
CCTTCAGCGAGGACGAGCTGATTCTGGCCATATCGGAAGGCACGGTTCTGCTGCAAGAGGGTCGCGACGACTCTGGACGCGGCGTGCTGGGCACCTGGGTCGCGCGCCAGACTGGCCTTGACGGCACGGTTGGGACACGCTCATGAACCTGCACGAAGAGCTGATGGAGCGGTTGGCGCGCCGGCGCAGCGCCTGTGGCTCGCCGGGCAAGATGCCCTCTTCACCAGCAATGATGGTGATGCGGCTGCGGTAGGGGTGCCCCATTGCTTGCGCGGCAGCCAGCGCCAGCTCAAAGGCAAGGGCACCGTTGCCAACGATGGCAACGCGCAGCGCACGGGTGCGCGAGAGTGCGAGCACTTGCGGCCACAGCTGCACAAAGGCGCTGCAAGGGTGCACGGAAAGGGCATTGGCGCGTGCGCCAGGGACGATGCGCTCGAGGGTTTCGCGCTCAAGCGCGCCTTCTTCATTGATAGAAAGCACGTCGTAGTGCAGTGCATCGCCGCTGGACAGCTGGATGCGCCGGTTCGCCGCGTCCAGCGCCAGGGGGCGCGAGGGCAAGAAGGTGGCACCACTCATGCGGATGAGGTGCTCTACGGAGCGGCACACTTGCTCGCGTGACCATTGCCCGCCAACGTAGCCGGGGAGCATGGCTGCGTCGACATACCAAGGGTGTGGAGCAGCGAGGGTGACGCGCAAGTTGGTGGTGCCGCGCGCCAGTCCGCGCATGACTTGCAGATGGGGGCGCCCGGTGCCAATGAGCACCAGGTGCTTGCTCGATGAGGTGGCAATCATGGCAATGGAGTGTATTTCTCCAGAGGGCTGGCAGCAGCTTATGCCGCGCCCAGCAGTGCTTGCGCGAACTCACGCGCGTTGAAGGTTTGCAAGTCGTGCAGCTGCTCGCCCACGCCGATGAAGTAAATGGGCAACGGTGCACTGCGCGTAGCGCACCAGCGCGCGATGGCACACAACACGCCGCCGCGCGCCGTGCCGTCGAGTTTGGTGACGATGAGGCCGGTGAGCGGCACCGCCGCGTCAAACGCCTGCACTTGCGCCAAGGCGTTTTGGCCAGTATTGCCGTCGATGACAAGGATGACTTCGTGCGGCGCGCTGGCGTCCGCTTTGCCAATGACACGGGCAATTTTTGCCAGCTCTGCCATCAGGTGCTTTTGTGTGTGCAGCCGCCCGGCGGTGTCCACAAGCACCACATCCATACCGCGGGCGCGCCCGGCGTTTACGGCGTCAAAGCACACGGCAGATGGGTCAGCTCCCTGCTGGCTGATGATTTCCACCTGATTGCGTCCCGCCCACGCGGCCAGTTGCTCGCGCGCTGCGGCGCGGAAGGTATCTGCCGCCGCCAGCAGCACGCTGGCGCCTGCGTCAGCCAGGTGCTTGGTCAGCTTGCCGATGCTCGTCGTCTTGCCCGCGCCGTTGACGCCAGTGGCCATGATGACGGTGGGCTGATGCAGGCCAATGGTCAGCGTTCCCTGCAGCGGCGCCAGCATGTCGGCGATGGCATCCAGCAGCAGCGCGCGCACTTGCACTGGCTCTGTGGCGCCAGCGGCGCGCACGCGCTCGCGCAAGTCCTGCAGCAGAGCCTCGGTGGCTGGCACCCCTGCATCGGCCATCAGCAGCGCGTCTTGCAACTCTTCATACAGCGCCTCATCCACGTGCACGCTGGTGAAGGCGCGGCTAATCCCGCTGCCGGTTTTTTTCAGCCCCTCGCGCAGCCGCTGCATCCAGCCCCTGCGCGCAGCTCGCGCCGCCTCGGCAGAAGGGACGAGTTCCAGCTCTTGCTCGGCGCCAGCGGCGCGCTGCACATCAACGTCCCCAGACTCTGGCAACGCAGGCTGCTGCGGCGCGGCAGCGGAAGGCGCCTGCGGCGCATCTGTTTTTTTCTTGCGGCGGAAAAGACTAAACATGTGACTGCTTTTTACGCTTGGGTGGTGTGCGGGAAGCACACCATGGTTTCCAACTGAATCAAGGTTTGCAAGGGTATATCTTCACTGCCTGCTTCATAAGCAGGCTGTGCGATACATAAAACAGGGGTATCAGTCTGTCTGCGCCGCCGCTGCCCCGGCGGGCACGGCAGGCGCCGGGCGTGTAAGGGCGGGCGGCGCTGGCTGTGCTTCGTGTTTTTGGAAAGGAAGGGAGGCAAACGCAAAACACACCGCCCAATTCCATGCCAGAAACCAATACCAAGGGACGGCAGCGGTCTTCCATACCTTATGTTCCGCAGGCGTCAATGAGTGCTGCAATTTCAAACCAAACCTGAACCACAAAAAGAAGTGGCAAAACCAAGTAGGCAGAAAACCAACCAAAGCGTGCATCGCCGCCAGCAATTCAAGTTTGATCCCGCGCCACACAAGCACGCCGTCCAACACCAGCAGCGCCAGAAACACGCGCCAAAGCCAGGTGCGCAGCGTGCAGCTGAATGGGCGCTTGTGCGGCGGGCACAACTCGTCCAGCCGCTGCAGCGTGGCATCGTCAATCTTGCCCGCTTCGTGCAGCGCGCGCGCATTGGCGCGCATGGCATCACAGATGCAGCTTTGCATCTCTACACCAGCGCCAGCAGCAGCAGCACGCCGCTGGCCACTGCTGCCAGAGCGATGAAGCGCAGTTGCCCGTCGCGCAGTGCGGCAAGCTGCTGCATGGCGCGACGCCAGGCGGCGGGGGCGATGAGAGGGGTGGCGCCTTCAATGATGAAAGCCAGCGCCAGCGCCGCCAGAAGCAAGCGGGCGTTCATGGCGCCGCCGATGCTGGCACGGATGCAGGTGCAGCCATTGGCGCTGGCGCTTTCCCTGCCTCACCACCGGCGCCGGCGGCAGCGCCTTGGCGCATGGCGCTGAAAAAGGCGCTGCTGGCGGGGTCAATCAGCAGGGTGTCGCCCGTGCGGCCAATGCTGTGGCGGTACGCCTCGAGGCTGCGCAAGAAGGCGGCAAATTGCGGCTCCTGGCCAAAAGCTTGGGCATAGATGCGGGTGGCGGCGGCGTCGCCCACGCCACGTGTTTTTTCGGCTTCGCGCAGCGCGTGGGCGACGGTCACTTCCCTTTGGCGGTCGGCTTCGGCACGGATGCGCTCGGCTTCCGCCGCGCCGGTGGCGCGCAGCTCGCGGGCGACGCGCTCGCGCTCAGCTTGCATGCGGCGATATACGTCTTCGGTGATGGATTCGGCGTAGTCAATGCGCGTGATGCGCACGTCCGAGATGTCGATGCCCCAGGGGCGCTGCCCGCTGCCGCGCACAGCGGTTTGCACTTTGGCTTTGACGTCGGCCATGAGTTCGTCGCGCTGCGAGGACAGGAGCTGGCTGACGGTGCGACGGTTGATTTCTTCCTGAAAGGCGTTGCGCACGACGCGGTTGAGCTGTGTGGCGCCAGCCTCTGGGCTGGCGCTGCCAATGTTGGGGATGTACTGCTGCGGCTCGGTGATGCGCCAGCGCACGTACCAGTCAATGACCACGCGCTGCTTTTCGGCGGTGAGCATGGGTTCGGTGTCCTGGCTGTCGAGGGTCAGCAGGCGTTTGTCCATGTAGACGACGCTCTGGATGAAGGGGACTTTGAGCCGCAGCCCAGGCTCAGCGATGACGCGCTGGATTTGCCCGAACTGGTAGACGACACCAAAGCGCCGCTGGTCCACGACAAACAGCGAGGCGGCAAGGGTGAGCAGCGCAAGCAGCGCAGCGGTGGCGAAAAAGCCGGCTTTGTTCATGGCGCAATCCTCTCTCTTTCCCAATTAGCGGCTCTCGCGGCTGCGGCTGCGCTCGCCGTCTCGCCCGCGCGCTCCAGCGGGGGCGTCGGCTTCGCCCGCTGGGGCGGCAACGGCGCTGGTGGCTGCTTCGGCAGCGCCCCCGGCAATGCCCGCGTCACTCTGGCTGCCGGCTGCCGGGCTGGTGGCAACAGCGCCCGGCTGCAGCAGCCGCTCCAGCGGCATGTACATCAGCGGCGCAGCGGCGCGCGAGTCGACGATGACTTTGGTGGCGCCGGCGTAGATGTCGCGCATGGCATCCAGGTACATGCGCTCGCGTGTGAGCTGTGGGGCGCGGCGGTATTCGGGCAGCATGGCTTCAAAGCGGCGCGCATCGCCTTCGGCCTGAGCGGTGACGCGCTCTTTGTAGCCCACGGCTTCTTCCTGCAAACGCGCGGCGGTGCCTTGGGCGCGCGGCACCACGTCGTTGGCGTACGCCTCGGCAAGGTTCTTGGCGCGCTCGCGCTCTTGCGTGGCTTTGAGCACGTCGTTGAAGGCGGCTTCCACCTGCCGGGGCGGGTTCACGCCGCCCTGCTGCAAGTTGATGGCGATGATTTCAATGCCAATCTGGTAGCGATCCATGATGGCCTGCATCAGATCGCGCACGCGCGGGGCAATCTGATCCCTCTCGCGCGCCAGCGCGTCGTCCATCTTCATGTTGCCCACGACTTCGCGCACGGCACTTTCGGCCACTTGCCGCACCGAGGCTTCCGGATTGGCGCTGGCAAACAGCCAGGCTCTGGCGTCGTTGAGGCGGTACTGCACAGCGAACTTCACCTCCACGATGTTTTCATCTTCGGTGAGCATCGCCGACTCGCGCAGCCCCGTGGCCTTGACGATGTTGTCGCCGCCCACGTCCACGGAGCGGATGCGCATCACGTCAACAATTTCGGCGTTCTGGATGGGGGTGGGCAGCCGCCAGCTCAGCCCTGCGGTCTCCACCGTCTTGTAGTAACGGCCAAACTGCGTAATCACTGCCTGCTGACCTTCTTGCACGATGAAAAAGCCCGACGCCAGCCACAGCACCAGTGCCACAGCAGCCAGCACGGCAATCAGTCCCCGTCCGCCGGGCACGCCTTCGGGCATGGGTGGCAGAGGCGGAAAACCACCGCCGCCCCGGTGACCGCCGCCGCCTCTGTTGCCGCCACGGCTGCCATTGCCATCGCCATCGCCCATCAGCCCGCCAAAACGCCGGTTGAAGTCTTTCCAGAAGTCCTCCCAGATTTCGTCCAGGTCAGGTGGGCCGCCTTCGGGGCGGCGCGGCGGACGCGGCGGCTGACTGCCACCCTCCCCTTCACCCTGTCCCCATTGCGGGTCATTTGAGTTCGATGCCAAAAAGCGGCCAAAACGCTTGCTCATGTCGTCGTCAGTGCTTGTGTGGATGCGCTGGCCAGCGCGGCCAGTGCGGCGCGCAACTGTGCCAGCCCTTCGCCCGTGCGGGCACTCAAAAAAATGCGCTGTCTCTCTACGCCGCCGCTCTCAAAGCTGTCGTGCAGCGCCAGCGGGCGCTTGTCTTGCGGCAAGGCGTCCAGCTTGTTGAACACCAGGATTTGCGGCACGTCCTGCGCGCCAATTTCGGCAAGCACGCGCTGCACCTCCTCCATTTGCTCGAGGTGTGTCTCGCTGGCGGCATCGACAACGTGCAGCAGCACGCTGGCATCAGCGGCTTCTTGCAGCGTGGCTTCAAATGCCTTGACCAGCGTGTGCGGCAGCGCACGGATGAAGCCGACGGTGTCCGAGAGCGACGCACTGCCGCAGCCCTCGCCTAGCCAGAGCTGGCGCGTGGTGGTGTCCAGCGTGGCAAAGAGCTGGTCAGCGGCATAGGCGCGCGCTTTTACCAGCGCGTTGAACAGCGTGGACTTGCCCGCGTTCGTGTAGCCCACCAGCGACACGGCAAAAGTGCGCCGCCGCTCGCGCTGGCGGCGCTGCGTGCGGCGCTGGCGCCCCACGGCGCGCAGGCGCTCTTGCGTGCGGCGGATGGCGCTGGCAATCAGGCGGCGGTCAATTTCAATCTGCGTCTCGCCCGGGCCGCCGCGCACGCCGATGCCGCCCGTCTGCCGCTCCAGATGGCTCCAGCGGCGCACCAGGCGCGTGGCCAAGTACTGCAGCCGCGCCAGTTCCACCTGGAGCTTGCCCTCGTGGCTGCGCGCGCGCTGCGCAAAGATGTCCAAGATGAGAAAGGTGCGGTCATTGACCGGCAGCCCGATGGCGCGTTCCAGATTGCGCTGCTGCACGGGCGAGAGCGCCTGGTCAAACAGCACCTCGCTGGCGCCGCTGGCTTCGGCCAAGGTGCGGATTTCTTCCGCCTTGCCGCTGCCCACGAACAGCGCCGCATCGGGTGCTGCGCGCCGGCACACCAGACGCTCCACCGGGTTCATGCCCGCCGTCTTGGTCAGCAGCGCCAGCTCATCCAGCGCGGCATCAAAACCAGGCGCACCAAAGTCCACGCCCACCAGCAAGGCCGATGGGCGCTGCGGGACAGCAGTGGCGTGTGCGGACAAGGGAAAGAGAAAGAAAAAGAGGAAGAATGCAGAAACACCAAGGGCTTGATGGCTACTTCTTTTATAGCATCAAGCCCTTGCACTTTCTGGGCTATTGCCCAAAAAATTCACGCTCAATAC
>ONTY01000330.1 GCA_900320815.1 uncultured Pseudomonadota bacterium | reverse complement strand
GTGCGTGGCCCAGCGCGTGTGCGCAATGCCGCAGGCGCCTGCAAGCTGCACCGTGCGGCACTGCGCCGCCAGGTCGGCCACGCGCGCCGTGCCGCGCACGCGCCGCAGCACGCGCTGCGCGCCCTCACTGCCCTGCACCGCCACGCCGCACGAGTCGTAGCCCCGGTATTCCAGCCGCTGCAAACCTTCAATGAGCACGGGAACCACATCGCCCTGCGCCGTCGCACCAACAATGCCGCACATCTCGCCAGCCTTTCTTGTCTCTCATCGGGAAAGGGGCGGATGCTACTGGCAGCACCGCGCGCCTACACTGCGCGCCTTTTTTGCCCCTCCCCCCGCTCTGGCAGAGCTGCACACGCCATGTCCGTTGTTTTCAATTTCACCTTTGTGCCCTGGTTCCGTTCCGTCGCGCCGTATATCCACATGCACCGCGGCAAAACCTTTGTCGTCGGCATCACAGGCGAAGCCATTGCCGCCGGCAAACTGCCCGGCATCGTCACCGACCTGGCACTGATTCAAAGCATGGGCGCCAAAATCGTACTCGTACACGGTTTTCGCCCGCAATTGAATGAACAATTGCAGGCCAAAGGCCATGCGCCGCAGTATTCGCACGGCCAGCGCATTACCGACGCCGTGGCGCTGGACTGCGCGCAAGAAGCCGCTGGGCAGCTGCGCTTTGAAATTGAAGCAGCGTTTAGCCAGGCGCTGCCCAACACGCCGATGGCCGGCTCCACGGTGCGCGTGATTTCCGGCAATTTCATCACTGCGCGGCCAATGGGCATTATTGACGGCGTGGATTTTCGCCACACCGGCATTGTGCGCAAGGTGGATGTAGGCGGCATTACCCGCGCGCTGGATTCTGGCGCGCTGGTGCTCATTTCTCCATTTGGATTTTCTCCCACGGGCGAAGCCTTCAATCTGGCAATGGAAGAAACCGCCACGTCGGTGGCGCGCGCACTGCAGGCCGACAAACTCATTTTCCTGACCGAAACCCCGGGGCTGCGCCAGCAGCCGGATGCGCCAGAATCAGACGATAACCCCATTATCACTGAGCTGCCGCTCAACGAAGCGCGCCGCATGCTCGCTAAGTTGCCCGTGCCGGAACATCCACTGGAGCGTGCCTTTTATCTGCGCCACTGCGTCACAGCGTGCGAACACGGCGTAGAACGCAGCCATATTCTGCCTTTTGCCGTAGACGGCTCGCTGCTGCTGGAAATCTATGTGCACGACGGCATTGGGACAATGGTCGTCGACGAACAATTGGAAAACCTGCGCGAAGCCACAGCAGACGACGTCGCCGGCATCTTGCGCCTGATTGAGCCATTTGAAAAAGACGGCACCCTCGTCAAACGCAGCCGCAACGATATTGAGCGCGATATTGGCAACTACTCCATCATCGAGCACGACGGTGTTATTTTTGCCTGCGCTGCGCTGTTTCCCTACCCTGAAGCGAAAACCGGCGAAATGGCCGCCGTCACTGTCTCGCCCAGCACCCAAGGTCAGGGCGACGGCGAAAAACTCCTGCGCCGCATCGAGCAGCGCGCCAAAGAGCTGGGGCTGGAGAGCATTTTCGTGCTCACCACGCGCACCATGCACTGGTTTCTCAAGCGCGGCTTTGAGCAGGTTGACCCCGACTGGCTGCCCGCTGCACGCAAGAAAAAATACAACTGGAGCCGCAAAAGCCTGGTGTTTGTGAAAAAACTTTGACACTATACCCAGGCAATCAACATCGCTTTGCCCGCAACTTGTGCGGGCGTACGATGGATACCTTAGGAATCACGGCAAAACCTGCCACACGCCAGCCAAGCGAGAAGCGGTTTTGCAAGCGGCGCGCTGTTGCGGCGTAGGCGCCCACACTGGGCGCCTCTCATTCATGTGATGAGAAGGATACGTTTACTCCAGCAGCGCAAGCGCCTGGTTGAAGCTGCTGCTCGGACGCATCACAGCGTCCAGCTTGGCAGGATCAGGCAGGTAGTAGCCGCCAAGCTCGGCGGGCTGACCTTGCACGGCGGCGAGTTCTTCCAGAATATGCTGCCGTTTTTCATCCAGCGCCTTGGCCAGCGGGGCAAAACGGGCAGCAAGGTGGGCGTCTTCGCTTTGCGTGGCGAGTTCTGTTGCCCAGTGCAGGGTGAGCCAGAAATGGCTGCCGCGATTATCGAGCGCGCCGGTTTTAGGGCTGGGGCTTTGGCCGTTTTCCAGCAGTTTTCCGGTGGCGGCATCCAGCGTTTTTGCCAGCAGCGCGGCGCGGGCGTTGCCGGTTTTTTCGCCAAGCTCCTGCAGTGAAACGGCAAGCGCGAGAAACTCGCCCAGACTGTCCCAGCGCAAATGGTTTTCCTGCACCAGCTGCGTGACGTGGCGCGGCGCGGAGCCGCCGGCGCCGGTTTCATACAGTCCGCCGCCGGCCATCAGCGGGACGATGGAGAGCATTTTGGCGCTGGTGCCCAGTTCCATAATGGGGAAAAAGTCAGTCAGATAATCGCGCAGGATATTGCCGGTGGCGCTGATGGTGTCCAGTCCGCGCACCACGCGCTCCAAGGTGTAGCGCATGGCGCGCACCTGGCTCATGATTTGAATATCCAGTCCGCTGGTGTCGTGTTCTTTCAGATATTCGCGCACACGGGCTATCAATTGCGCCTCGTGCGGGCGCCAGGGGTCCAGCCAGAAGACAACAGGCATACCAGAAGCGCGCGCACGCCGCACGGCAAGCTGCACCCAGTCGCGCACGGCGGCATCTTTCACGCAGCACATGCGCCAGATGTCGCCAGCCTGTGCGGCGGTTTGCAGCAACACCTCGCCATTTTCAATGTCGACCACGCGCACGCTGCCGGCAGCGGCAATTTCAAAGGTTTTGTCGTGGCTGCCATATTCTTCGGCTTTCTGTGCCATGAGGCCGACGTTAGGCACGGTGCCCATGGTGGCAGGATTGAAGGCGCCGTTGGTTTTGCAGAAATTGATGGCTTCCTGATAGATGCGGGCAAAGGTGGCGTCGGGCAGCAGGGCTTTGGTGTCCTGCATGTCGCCATTTTTGTCATACATTTTGCCGCCGGCGCGTATCATGGCGGGCATGGAGGCATCAATAATCACGTCGTTGGGCGAGTGGAAATTGCTGATGCCTTTGCCCGAATCCACCATCGCCAGCGCCGGGCCGCGCGCCTCGCAGGCGGCGGCACCGATATTTTGCGTGAAAAGCTCGAACTTGCGGCAGGCG
>ONTY01000161.1 GCA_900320815.1 uncultured Pseudomonadota bacterium | reverse complement strand
CTCCTTATATTCTTCTGACTTATTTGTGGCATTGCGCGCGGGGAGCGGCGGCGCCCAGCCTTTGCGCCAGTTTTGTGCCCAGCGTGCAATGTCTTTCGGTGCTTTGGCAAAAGTGCTGGAAAATATATCATCAGCACGCCGCGCCTGCCCAATCATATGCAGCGCACGCGCATGGTAAAAAATGTTGTAGACATCGTCCGAGTCGATACGCACCGCTTGCTCCAGAAAACGCTCGGCCTGCAGCCAGCGTCCCAGTCGCCCTTCAATAATGCCGCGTGTGCGCCAGAATGCGCCAAGCGTGCGCGGGCTTTTGCCCAGTGATGAATCCAGCGCCAGCCGCTGTTCTATGAATGCGGCCAGTTCCAGCGCGCCGCTGTGGTTGCCCGCCTGCGTGCGTATCCATATCCAGTCGTTGAAGTTTTTCAAACTGAGCTTGTTGCGCTGCAGTGTGACTGGATATTTGAGTAAAAACCGTTCAAGCTCGGCGTTCGCCTGTTTCCATTGCTTGTTTTTCAGCAGCGCAACGAGAATATAATTTTTCCAGCCAAGCTCGGAGGCGGGGGCGGTGCGGTGCGCAAACTCCCAGAAAACTGGCTCATTTTTCCATTTCGCAATGGTGCTGTGGCTTGATGCACCCAGCGCCGCAACCCACAGCACGCCTGCGACGCACAACCCCGCCGTGCGCCGCCGCTGGTGTGGAGCCACTGCGTGCTGCGCCAGCCATGTTGCCGCCACAGCCGCCAGCGCAGCGGTCAGCAGCGCCAGCGGTGCCAGTGCATAGCGGTTGGAGAAAATGCTTTCGCGATTAATAAACCCAATCAGCCGCAGCGCCGGCCAGCCCATTGCCAGCGCCGCAAGAAAAGCCAGGGGAATATTCAGTCGCAGCCACGCCAGCGCCACCAGCGTGGCAATGGCCGCCGCTGCGGCGATGGCTTGCGGCAGCAGCGCGCTGCCGGTCTGATAATCAAACGGGTGCATGGGCGCGGTGTGCGCCCACGGCTCCAGCAGCACGCGCACAAACTGCGCCGCTGCCAGCGCGGCGATATTGATTTTGTCCAGCCATCCTTCGTGCGCCGCAAAACTGATTTTTGCACTACCCGCAAAAAACGTCGGCATCGCGGCTGCGCGCGCTGCCGCATACAGCCCCAGCGCCAGTGCCAGCAGTGCCAGCCAGCGCCCCAGCGCCAGCACCAGCGTTTTAGGCGCAATATTTTCACCATGCAGCCGGCTGTGCAGCAGCAACAAAAAAGGCAGTGCCACGGGCAGTCCCACAGCTGCCTCTTTGGTGGCCACTGCCGCAGTAAAAAATGCCACTGCTGCGACCATGTGGCGCCATGTGGGCTGCATGGGCGCGCGGAACATAGAAAAACAGCACGCCAGCATAAAACTGAGCATGAGCGTATCAAAACGCCCGGAGACCCACGCCACCGCTTCCACCGCCGCAGGATGCGCGGCAAAAACCAGCGCCGCCAGCGCCGCCGCCCATAATCCTGATGCGCTGGCCGCCGTCTGGCGCGGCATGAATGCACGCGCCAACAAAAACACCAGCGCCGTATTGAGCGCGTGCAACAGTGCATTGATGGCATGCTGGGCCGCTGCGCCGGGCAGCAGCGCAAAACTCACCATGCCCAGCGGACGATAATACTGGGCAGATTTGAACACCGGCCCTCTCAATGCGCGCCAGACGCCATGCGCCCATGTGTTCCTGTGGAATGTTTTCGCATACGATAAATCGTCCCACACATATTCAAACGCCAGCGTGCGCGCATACAGTGCAAACGCAGCGGCTGCCAGCAGAAACACCATCATATAAATGGTTTTATTTCTGCGCTGTGTGTGTGTGTTTTGGCTGTGGTGGGCGGGTGTGGCAAATGCCGTCATGGCGCAGCGAGACTCCTCAAACAGATGGGCAATGGTGGTGTGCCGCGTGTGACTGTATAAGCTCAAATACCCCTGCATATTTTAGCTTTGAGCCTGCTATTCGTAGGGGCAAAGTGGCATATACCCATGAATAACCCTATTTCCTCTGCGTGCGGCGCAGTGGCGCTTCTGCCGTATCCTTGCGCGCCTATGGAACGCGAAGGACTTGGAGAGCCGAAGGCCGCAGGCAGCGTGCTGAGCCTGGAGGGCGTAGGCAAGGAATACCGCCTGTATGCCTCGCCGCGTGCGCGGCTGCGCGCGCTGCTCACGGGGCGCGCGCTGCACCGCAGCCACTGGGCGCTGCAGGGTGTGTCGCTGGAGTTGCGCCGGGGGCAGTGCCTGGGCGTGGTGGGGCAAAACGGCGCAGGCAAGAGCACGCTGCTCAAACTCGTCACGGGCGTGATTCAGCCCACCTGCGGGCGCGTGCAGCGGCGCGGGCGTGTGACAGCGATTTTGGAGCTTGGCGCGGGGTTTCACCCAGAGTTTTCTGGCCGGCAAAACCTGTATTTCGGCAGCAGTCTGATTGGAATTGACGCGCAGCAGATGGCGGCGATTGAGCCGCAGGTGCTGGCGTTTGCCGATATTGGCGAGGCCATTGAGCGCCCGGTGAAAACCTATTCGTCTGGCATGGTGATGCGGCTGGCGTTTGCGCTGGTCACTGCCGTGCAGCCCGATGTGCTGATTATTGACGAGGCGCTGGCGGTGGGCGACCAGACGTTCCAGAAAAAATGTATTGAACGCATTCGCGCGTTTCGCGAAAATGGCTGCACCATATTGTTCTGTTCGCACAGCCCGTACCATGTGCGCCATTTGTGCGATGTGGCGCTGTGGCTGGATGCCGGACGCATGATGGAGTTTGGCGAGACAGAAAAAGTGCTGCTCGCATACGAAAAACATGCGCGCGTGCCCGCGACAGGGGAAGCAGCGCCTCAGGATGAAATCGCAGTCGCCAGCCCGGCGGCAGAAACTGCGGCGCTGTATGAACGCGGGCCGGATTCGGCCATGATTATTTCGTGCGATGTGCAGGGGCTGGAGCCTGCGCGCGAGGACGCGCCGCCACGTGCGCCGCGCGTGCTCAACAGCCGTGATTTGACTGTGACCATCGTGGCGCGCGGCAAAGGGCACGAGCGCCCGCATATCGGTTTCATGATTGAACAGGACAAGGGCGTGGGCATTACCTCGCTGGCAACGCATGAGGAGGGCGCTGCGCCGGTGCCTGCGGGGCCGCGCCTGTGGCGTTCGGTGCTGCATTTTCCTGATTTGCCGCTGCATTCAGGCGATTACACCATCAGCGTGTTTCTGTTTGATGAGAGCGGGCTGGCGACGTATGATTTGTGGTACCAGTTTCTCGTATTTCGCTTTACTGCACCGGTCAAGATGCCCGGGCTGGTGCGCTTGCCGCATGAATGGAGCTGAAACGCAATGGATGAAAGTATTTTGGGGCAATTGCTGCGTGTGACAGCGGCAGGCCCTGTGTCCGGGGAGCAGGCACGCGCTGCGCTAGAGCGCGGCAAAGCAAAACTGGCGGCAGGCGAGCGCGACGCTGCGGCAGTGGCGCTGCGTGAGGCGGCGATGGTGCCTGAAACGCAGCTTGCCGCGCACAACCTGATAGAAGCGGAAAATCTGCCGGGGGCATTTTCGCCCTGGATGGGTCTGGATGCCACGATTGACCCCAGGGACGATGTGTATGGTTTTTTTACCGGGTTTGGCGCCTGGTCCAGCCCCATGCGCGATTATCTGGCGGATGGCTGGCGGACGCTGTCGGAATTGATGCTGCTGCTGGAACAGGCGGGGCGGTCGCTGGTGGGTTTTGAAAGTGTGCTGGAATTTGCCAGCGGACACGGGCGTTTTACGCGGCATTTGGCGCGCGCGATTGGCGCGCAGCGCGTGACGGTGTCTGATGTGGTGGCGGGCGCGGTGGATTTTGCGCGGGCGCACTTTGGGGTGCAGGGTTTTGATTCGGCCAGGCGTCCGCAGGATGTGCGCTGGCCGCAGCAGTACGATTTGGTGTTTGTGCTGTCGCTGTTCAGCCATCTGCCGCGCGCGACGTGGAAGCCGTGGCTTGCGCGGCTGTGGGAGGCGGTGGCGCCTGGCGGGCTGCTGGTGTTTTCCACGCACGGTGCGGAGGCGGTGCGGAGCGCGGGAGTGGAGCTGGATGCGGAGGGGTATTTTTTTGCGCTGTCGAGCGAGTCCAATGCCATAGATGCGCAGGAGTATGGCACGGCGTTTACGAGCGAGGATTTTGTGCGCGCGGCGCTGGCGGAGTGTGCACCGGGAGCCAAGGTGCATTGCGCGCCGACCTGGTTCTGGGCGCATCAGGATGCGTTTGTGGTGCATAAAACTGTTGCAGGGGGCGGGGCATGAATATCGGGGAAAAAGAGTCGCAGAAAACCGACTGGCTTGCGCAGGGCGAGGCGGCGCTGCGCGCAGGCGATATGGCTGCGGCTGCTGCGGCGCTGGCGCGTGCGCGCAGCGTGGAGGCGACGCGGCTGGCGGCGCACAACTTGATGGAGCGCCACGGGCTGCCGGAGGCGTTCCGGCACTGGATGGGGTTTGATTGCGAAATTTCGCCGGATGACGATATTTATGGTTTTTTTGATGGGCATCCCACGTCCATCAATCCGCTGCGCGATTATCTGGCGGATGGCTGGCGGACGCTGTCGGAATTGATGCTGCTGCTGGAGCAGGCGGGGCGTCCGCTCGTGGGTTTTGAAAGTGTGCTGGAATTTGCCAGCGGGCACGGGCGTTTTACGCGGCATT
>ONTY01000184.1 GCA_900320815.1 uncultured Pseudomonadota bacterium | reverse complement strand
CTGTGCTGGCGACTTTTCCAGCAGACGGCCAGACAGCAATTGGGCTTGCGCCGCAGAAAAACCAGCCGCCGCCAGCGCGGCCACATTCTCGGCGCGCCGTTCAGCGTCCCTGCCGTCAAACGGCCAAGCCTCAATGACGCGCCGCTCAACATCGGGCGTCCACTTCGCCTGTTGCGCCTGCGCAAAACGCTCGCGCTGAATGGCAAGCATCTCCTCGCGCTGCGCATCAAGCTCCGTCAGCCGCGCACGCGCTGCGTCTGATGCGCCGTCAAGCTCGCGCTGCGCCCTGCTGCGCGCCTGCTGCCACGCATCCTCATTCATGCCCGCGATGGCAACACGGCGCGCAAGCCATTCAACACGCGCCTGCTCGCCTTCCTCACCGGCAATAGCAGCCTGCTCCAGCAACTGCGCCAGCGGCAGACGCTCTTCTGGCGTCATCGGTGAGCGGCCATTGCGCTCATTGGCCTCTTGCGTGCGCCCCTCAAACGCTTCCTGCGTACGCTGCGTCCAGCCTGGGCGCGGCGCGGTCAATTCGGCGGGCGTCGCTTCGCCACTCTCCGGCGCGGCCTTCTTCTTGGGGGTGGGTTCCTTCTTCTGCTGGGTGGTGGTGCCGCCGTCCTGACCACGGCGGCTGTAGCGGATGTCGGGGTTGCTGAGCCGCTCTTGCAGCGCATCCGTTGCCAGCGCCGCCACATTGCCAGCGGACGCATCGCCGCGCAGCCGCTGCCTGTCTGCGCCCTGCACCTCGGCGGTGATTTCTGCCGAAGCGTCATGAAACTGCGTGCCGGCTGTGGGCACGCGCACGCTCACGCGCGCCACCTCGCCCGTGGCGGTGTGGCGCATGGCAAGCGTCAACTGGAACGCGGCTTTCTCGGCGGGGATGCCGCTGCCCGGTTTCCCTGCAGGGCGCAGCGTGAGCACGCCGTCGCCCGCGTCGGTGGCACTGGCGGTGTGCAGCGCCATCTCACCTTCGGGCGCAAAGCCCGCGCCCTCCAGCAGCGCCTGCACGCGCTGCAGGTAGCTGCGGGTTTTCTTGATGGCGTCCTGCTGCGTGGCGTCATTGAAGTGCAACTGCTGGCGCGCGTGCTCTGCCGCGCCCGCCGGCAGCAGCCCAATCACGCGCCTCGCCTCGTCTGCAAGCCCCACACTGGAGTGTTGCGTGCGCCCTGCCTTGTCCGTCCATTCATAGCGCAGCTTTGCGCCCACGCCAACAGGGTCGGCGTAAAACGCATCAAGCAGCGTGGCAATGTCCTGCCGCTTTCGCGCCGTCGGGCGCGCGTCATTGGACAGGCGGCCAGCGCCGGCAATGGCGGTGACAAGGCTGCGAAGGTGCGTGCCAGCGCGGTTCAGCCACTCGCGCACGGCGCGCTCGTAGCGCACCAAAGTGCGCAGCCCGTCGCCCGCATCGCGCACCTTCGCGCGCTGCTCGGCACGCTGCGCGGGAGGCGGCGTCGGCGCCTCGCCGAAGTCTTCAATGCCGGCCTTCTCCCTGGGGGCGGGTTTCTTCTGCTCGGCGGCGGGGGCGGCCTGCTGCGCGGCCTGCACGTCCTGTGGCGCGGCAGCAGTCAGGCGGTCAAGCGCCTGCACATCATCAGGCAACACCTGCACGCCCAACTCAACCGCCACGCTGGAAAGCTGCTGGCGTCCCTTGGCATCCAACGCCTGCGCTTCACCTAGCAGCGCGCTGACATTACGCGCCTTGGCAACAAACACCTTTTTGCCCCGCGCACCCAGCAGCGCCTGCGCCCACTGCTTGACCTGCGGCGCTTTGGCGCTCTCCAGTTTTTCCTGCACCGCTTGCAACAGGCGCTGGCGCAGTGCGATGGCATCACGCAGCCCCTGCAGTTTGCGTTGCTCGGCAGCAGCGGCAGCGGCTTTCTTTTGCGCGCGCACCGCATCCAGCGTCAAGCCACGCTCGGCCATACGCTGCCGTAGCCGCTGGCGCATTGCATCATTGGCCGGTTGCCCTTTCACCTTCGTCGCCTCATCCAACCCATGCCATGTGGAGCGCGTGAAGATTTGCATGAACATCCCGCCCACGCCCGGCAAGCCCGCGCCAAGCGCACGGCGCTGCTCGCCGTCAAGCTCTGCCCACACCTGCGCGGCCTCGTCATCACTCAAAGCAGCAGGCGCAGCATCTTGTGTGTCCGCTTCGGTCTTGGTCTGCTCGGCAGAAGTCACCTCCATCGTGAGCAATTCACGCAGGCGCTGCCTGATTTCTGCCCGCTCGTACTTACCATTCTTGATGCCTTCTGGCACACTAGCAAAGCCTCCTGCCGCTTCTTCGGTGCCAGACCGCCCGCTCGCATCCGCAGCCGCACTGGATTCACCCGGCAGGAGGTTTTCTTTTAACATCACCGCGTGAATATAGAGCGAATGCTTGCTGCGACTGTGGCGCAGCGTGACTGTCATTATATTTTCAACGCCGTCAATCGTTATTGGCGCGCTAATATAGAAACTTTCAAAATTGCCATGCCAAGCGTGCGCTATCAACGCGCCGCGCTCAATCACGCTTTGAATCGCACCGAATGTAGCTCGTCTTACTTCTGTAAGCTCGCCGTGAAACGCTGAACTTTCTGCAGAATTTTTGTCCAGCGTTACGTCTCCTATATCGGCGCGCGTCGCTTTGCCGCCTTGCTGCTTGAATATCTCCGCCGCAGCACTCGCCACTTCCAGTTTGTTGCCATTCAACTTGTCCGCGCGGCGCACCTGCGCCACGGGCGCACCCTGCAAGATGCGCGCACTTTCGTCGTCCGGCTGCACCTGGCTTGTCTGGAAACGCCACGCGTCCTCTGTCCTGGTCGCCTTTTTTCTCGGCTTCTTTTGTTGTACCGCTGCCAGCGTGCGGTTGACTGCAGCCGCAAGCCCTTCTTTCGGGAAATTGACAAACTTCCCGTCCACTTCCACCACAGCCATACCATCAGGAATGCGTGCTCCGGCGTCATGCGGCGCATAAATAGGCGTATGTGTGTGGCTGGCGTACACCACGCCGATACGTCTCCAGTGCTCGCGTGGCAATTGCTCCAGCAGCCTAGCCTTGTCCGAAAGCTCTTTATCACCTATTCCAGCCGATGTGAGAATCCTGTGCATCTTCTCTGCGGTTTCTATGCCCCACGCCACATCAGCCGCCCGTTTTTGCAAGTGCTGGACTTTTGCCACCCATTGACCTTGCTTACGCCTTGGAAGAGCGGCGCGGAATGTTTCCAATAACGCGGCAACTTCCAAATCCTCAAAGGCTTCCACCATGCCACGAGGAAAGATTTTTGACAGCGGCAGGCTTTCAACTTCCTCAGCAGACAAGTAATTGTTCAGCGCCTGCCGCACCGCCTGCACCTTTTCCCCGCCGGCATCCTCACCTCGCCCGCTTTCATTGCCGGCGTTGGTGGTGGTGTTTGTGGTGGTATCTGACTGCTGCCACCCATCGGTGTCACGCTTGATGCGCGTTCCCTTCCACTTGCCGGGCTGCTTGGCATACGCGCGCCCAAACGCTGCGCGCCAGCTTGGGGGCAAATGTTCCCACGCCGTTTCCGTAATGTCGCGCGCCTGCCGCTCATTTTCGGCAATGCCGGCTTCCAGCAGCAGCCGTTCGCGCTCCTGCTGCGCGTCGCTCGCCTGACTTAGCCAGAGCGTCTGCGCGAAAGGCCGGAAGCGCCAATTGGTTGCAACGTGTGCGGCAAGATTCTTTTCAGCGGCCTCGGTCAGCGCCGCCATGAAATTGCCCGGTAGCTGCTGGTATTCCTCAAAGAACCGCACCACCATCTGCCAGGTCATGGCCTGATGCGCGGTGTGCCCATCGTCAAACTGGAAATAGAACGCGCCTTCAGGGACAAACTTTTCACCCTCGCCCCTGAAGTCAACAACCACATCCATCCCCATTTTTTCGTGGCGCAATTCCAGGCGACCATTAATCACACCTTGATTGTTGCGTGTCACGGCCACACGGCGCGCTCCCGTGGCGTTTGAGAATCCATAATCCGGCGCCAAGGTGCTTGCAGCCTCCAGATAGGAGCGCAGCATGATTTCTGCTTCTGCGCCGTCACTGCCAACGGGGAACTGGCACGCGGTCAACGCTTGGCGTTTTTCATCGGGCACGGCCTGCCATTCAGCCTCCGAGTAACTTGTATCGTTGCCAAGAAATGCCTGACGAGCCATATTGTTGAGATGAAGGAATGCATCCCGCAGCTTTTCAGATGCGGTAATGGCGCGGCGTTTTTGCGCCACGTCTTTTTCCGTCCACGGCTCGCCCTTCTTTGCTGGCGCTGCGGGTTTCTTGCGTGCCGGTTTTTTCTTCGGCTGCTCTGGCGTTTAGCGGCGTCTTCTCGTGCTTCACGCCCTGCGCGCGCTGCTCGCGTCGCTGGGTGCGCTCCTCGGCGGCCTGCCGCGCGGCATCCGCCTTGGCCTGCTCTGCTGCACGCGCGGCCTCGGCGCGCTCGTTCACGCCAGCGTCAAAGCCAAGCTGCGGCGCTGTATTGCTCGCTGCGTTCTGCATGGGCGCGTCCGGCTGCTGTGCTGCACGCTGCGCTGCATATGCACCGCCCAGCGCCGGATATGCACCCGCAACCACGGGAGCAGCTTCCGTGGTTTGCGGCGCTACTGGCGCATTGCGCCCAATGGCCTGGCGGCGGCGCAACTGCTGCACGCGCTCGGCCAGCGTTTGGTGCAGCGCAGCGCGCACATCGGCAGGCAGCACGCCCCAAGCACGCGCGGCAAGGCGGCCATCATCCCAGGCGCCAGCCAGCCCCAGCCACTGCGCGCGCTGCGCGGCGCTGATGCCTCGCCACGTCTGCGCCGCCTGCGCCTCGTTCACAGTGCTGTAGGCGGCCTGCGTGCCGCTGGCGCTGCTGGTTACTCCAGCGGCAGGCCGTCTATCGCCCTGTCCACCAACTCGTCCAGTCCCTCCGGCCACTGCTCCCTCGGAAACAGCAGCACCAGATTGCCTAGTGGTATCGGCAGTGGGTCGCGCCCGTCGTTGGCCATCAGCATTGCCATTCCGAGCGCCGCCCCCTCCGGCGTTGGCTTCATGATTTCCGGCGTGTTCGGGTCGTTGTCGTATTCCTGAATGATGCGCAGCCCTTCTTGGCGTATGGATTCCAAGCTGTTCATAGCGTTGTCCTATCTTTGTCGGAGCGGTGAAAAGGTCAGACAGTGTTGCTCTGATGTCCGCCAGAATGGAAGCGCCTCGGCTCAATTCTTTGGCAGAAAGCTCACGTTTTCCGTGCCACCATGCTTCATCTGTATAGATGATGTTGTTGCCCTTGGCGGCCAGCGTCTGCAGCAAGTCGCGCGTGCGCGCGTAGTCGTCTGCCCCCCAAATGTAGCCGTCCTTGTATCCGCTGGTCGCAAAGTATGGCGGGTCGGCCAGTGAAAGCGCGCTCTTGCCCTCTTTGGCTGCCGTGTTCACCAGCGCGTAGGAATCTGACGTGCGCCCAGGCGTGCCCATGAATGCGTAGCTGCCGCCGCGCGCCCTGAACATGTTGGCGCTGGCGTGCGCGTCCCACATGGCCGCCGCGCCCGCCCACGCCACCGGGTGCATGGTGATGGTGGTGCCATCCGGCAGCGTGTGTGTGACGGGCGTGTGGTCGGCTTTGTTGGGGTTGTTCTTGCTCTTGAACGTCATGCGGACGCCCGCGCTCTGCTCACCGAGGAAATACAGCAGCACTCCCGCGCGCGTGGCAGTCCCGTCCTCATTGAGGAGCAGGGAAGACAAAGGTTTGCCGCCCAAGCGCACAGCTTCCAGCCTCTGCCGCGCCACATCGCCAAGCGCCGCAAGCCTGTCTTCCAGCGTTGCCGCGCGCCCATCCTTGCCCTCGGCGTCAAAAAAGCCGCCTATCAGGTCTTTGAGCCATGAGAACGAATTGAGGACGCTGGTTTTCTGTTTCTCGTTGCCTTTGCCAACTTCGGTTTCAAGCAGCGCATTCAGGATTTCATTGGCGCTGGCAACCTCGCCTTCGGCGCGCGTCACAAAGTCGCGCGCAAAGTCAGCGCCGTGCTCCAGCATGTACTGGATGCGCTGGCGGCGCACGGGCGCATACTCGTTGATGCGAATCTCGCGCACGTTCTTGAAAACCGTGTTGGCAAGCGCGGTGGAATACGCGCCGCCGCCGCCAAACCAGTCGTCGATGGACAGCACGCCATCAATTTCAGCCTGCGTCATCGTGCGGCGCACCAACTCGGCGGCGGCT